>JAWOBC010000106.1:0-11312 GCA_046498165.1 Thermoplasmatota archaeon | reverse complement strand
AAATAATTATCAGTTGCTGGATGAGACCTGAGTAATACTGGTTCATCTTTTTGTTCATAATAGGTTTTGATTAATTCTCCATGAGTGTCTTTTCCCACCGCATCGAGTCCATCCACAATGATTAATCGCATAGCTCATCACTTAGATAATAAACACATACCAATAAAGAAAGGCAAGGGCAAAGGGAACAGTAAGATTATCAAGTCCTTTTGGAGTGAATCCTTCAATAATTGCTCCTACAGAGGCAAAGAGAGTAAGCATGATAATGAAGAGCGGGGTGAGCTCTGGAGATGATCCATCTATGTAATGATAAAAAACAACAGCGACCATCATGGTGATAAGAGTGAAAAGAAACATGGCAAAGGTGCCAATAAAACTTTTTTTGTCCCCTGAAACATTATAGATATATTTTCCGTATTTGATACCAACAAGAGAAGCAAATCCATCTCCATATGACATAGCAAGAATTCCTATCGCGATGACCACCATATTATCAAAAAAAAGATAGGCAAGTACTGTCCAAGTGATTGCATAATACACCAGCCCCATACTGTGTCCAGCAGACGATGTTTTTCCTTTTACTGATTTAAGAGGCGAGTAAGGACTCATCAGAAAGGTAAACAGGATGAAGGGTCCAGCGGCGATAAAGGCCATGATTTCTTTGGTAGCAAACACGGGGAGAAGAAAAGCAATGTTACCAACCATGATATGTAGAACTTTTCGACTGGTTTCTGGATGATTAGTGAGAACTTTTTCAGTGATAAACAGTAACACTAAAACATAAATATAAACAATGAGAACCCCTAGTAAATCATTGTGAAACATGGTTGCGCCCTTCTGTTATCAGTATTCTACCCTATAAATGCTCCTAAAAAAAACCCAAGAAGACCCACAAAAATAGCAGCTAATGAAATTTTTCGATACTGGCTCATATCAATATTTTTGTTAAGAAGCAGTTGAAAACTAGTAAAAACAAGGAGGAAATCAGTGATCAGAATGAACCCAAGATAAACCATGTTTTGATAATAGAGAGGAAAATCAGTTGAAAAAAACGGTAAAAAACTCAGGATCACTGCGATGAAATAAAAAAGGGATGCAACAATATTTGATTTTTGTATGCCAATATAAAGTGGAAATGATTTCACACCCCCTGCTTGATCACCAGTAAAATCCATCACATCTTTCATGATTTCTCTTCCAGATCCCGCAAGAAAGGCAATTGCTGCTACCATTAAAACACCAGGATCAATTGCTGTTGCAGATGAATCAACAGCTGCTGCACCAAACACAAAAGGAATAGCCATGACATAAGCAATATAAAAATTACTGAGTAATTTGATTTTTTTCAGATAGACATCATAAAAAATAGCAAAAAGAGCAGTAACAAGTGCAATGAGAAAACAGGTGAAGTTCACAAAATAGGAACAAAGGATTCCCAATGGGAATAACAAGAAAAAAAGATATAATGCAGTACGTGGTGAAAGATCACCGCGAGCAAGTGGCCGATCCACTCGATTGTTTTGTTTATCTATTTCTACATCAAAATAATCATTTAAAGAAAAAGTGCTTGCTTCTAGAAAAAGTGCGGTAAAAAAAGTAAGAATAATATTTTGAAGAGGTGGAAAGGTTTCATTCTGAGATGCAATAAGAGAACCAATGAAAATTCCCAGTGCAAGCATGACACCATGTTCAAGACGCATGAGTTCCCAGATAGCTTTAATTGTTTTCATCAGGAGTAATGGTATGTTTTTAAAATCATATAATGGTTTTGAATAAAAAAACCATAAGAAAAAGAAAAACTTTTAGAAAGAATTTCGTTAACTTATCCATAAAAAAATGGTGATAATCTATGGAATATAAAATAACGGGAGACAATTTACAGCTTGTTACCCTTCAGCTTAATCCTGAAGAAAAAGTCTATGCGGAAGCAGGAACCATGATTTACATGAGCGGTAACATGAACATGGAAGCAAAATTGAGAGGAGGGTTTCTCAAAGGTATCGGTAGAAAATTCGCTGGAGAAACAATGTTTTTGACTGAGTTTACGACCGCTGGTGGAGAAGGAATGGTTTCATTTGGTGGAGCAGTTCCAGGAACCATAAAAGCATTAGACATTCAAGAGGGGAAACAGTGGATGGTGCAAAAGGATGCATTTATTGTCGCTGAAGATAGTGTCGAAATGAGTGTGGGTTTTCAGAAAAGACTGGGATCAATGTTTTTTGGTGGAGAAGGATTCATTTTAGAAAAACTCGCTGGACAAGGAACTGTTTTTATTCATGCATCTGGAGATTTTGTTGAATTTGATTTACAACCAGATCAAATATTGAAAGTTGATACAGGTAGTGTTGTTGGATGGGAGGAATC
Organism: Thermoplasmatota archaeon; assembly: GCA_046498165.1. Classification (GTDB taxonomy): domain Archaea; phylum Thermoplasmatota; class E2; order DHVEG-1; family DHVEG-1; genus EX4572-165. Next base: position 8,948 of record JAWOBC010000106.1, on the reverse strand, counting down.
CATTGATTTTGATATCCAACGGGTGAAAGGAATTAAAACCATGTTTCTGGGAGGAGAAGGATTATTCCTTACCACATTAAAAGGACCGGGAAAAGTCATTTTACAATCAATGAACATTGCAAATCTTGCTGCTGCTCTTGCACCATTTATGCCTCGATCTAAAGGAACATCTGGTAACAGCGGCGGTGTGGTCGGTGCTCTGCTGAATGATTAGGAGTATTAAACAATGATCAAAGGTTTAGCAGCTGTTGCATTAGCCGCTATTATTTTTGCGGCTGCTCTTTTTCTTATCCTAAATTTTATTGGGGTTATTCCTATCCTTGTAGAAATGCTTGCCATTGGTTTCATTGCAGTAGCGATCCTCATCATTATCCTGTTATTTATCTTTGGTTTTCTTACTTTTTTTGCATTGGTCTATTATCTGATTGAGAAAAAACCAGAGGTAACATCGGGTAACTATACGCTTGAGATGGAAAAAGGAAAAAATGATCGATAACCAAGTGAAAAGGAAAAAAAGCTTTTTTTCCTTTCTTACTTTTTTTGATGTGGTTCAAGAATGACTTTCATGGATTCATCAGCTTCAGCAACTAAACGAAATCCTTTTTGAGCCTCCTTTAATGGAAGTCTGTGGCTGATAAGGTCTTCTACAGTAATCTTTTTTGAGGCGATGAGATCAATTGCTTCCATGATATCTCGACCAGCTCCGGCGTAAGTGGAGGTGATGTGGATTTGTTTATTCCATACTGAAAAAAAATCAATGGGTATTTTTTCTCCTGGTGTTGTTGGAGCAAAAAGCATGATGGTTCCACCGGGTTCAACACAGGTGAATGCTTGGTGAACTGCTGAGGGAACACCTGCGGTTAAGACTACGAAATCAGCGAGTCGTCCATTATTATGTTTGCGGATATGTTCAGCGATGTTTTCTTTGGCATGAAAGACATAATCTGCCCCTATTTTTTCTGCTAGTTTCATTCGATAATCAGATAGATCCGTAGCAAAAATTGTTGTTGCTCCCAGTGCTTTTGCTAGTTTAATATGAAGTAACCCTGCGATTCCGCTTCCGAGAACAAGCATGGTTTTTGCTGGTTTGAAACCTGCTTTGTGAAATCCTCTGATGACACAGGCGAGTGGTTCGATAAAGGTTCCTTCATCAAAACTCATGGTATCAGGAAGGAGAAATGTTCCACGATCAACGTTGATCGGTGGGACTCGGAGATATTCAGCAAATCCACCGGGGTAAAACCTGGTTGAATGAAGAGTATCACAAATCGTATGTTCACCTTCTAAACAATACCGGCAGGTATTACAGGGCACATGATGGGTAACAAATACCTTATCTCCTTTCTTGAATGTGTCAACGTTTTTCCCTGTTTTTTCGATGATACCGGCGATTTCATGACCGAGGATGAGTGGTGCTTTTTTAATTCGGTACCATTCCATGACATCGCTTCCACAGATGCCGCTTGCCATAACTTTTACCAAGAGCTCATCATCTGAGATGCTGGGAATGGGTTGTTGTTCAATGCGAACGTCTTTATTGTTATGATACACTGCGACTTTCATCGTTGAGGAAATAATAATCACCATATTGATGAATACAATCTGAGTCAAAAATATTATGCAAAAACCACGGAAAATCATGAGATACTTTTTTTGTTGATTTTAAGCACATAAAAAGAAATAAAACTGAACCGGCATACTTTGTAATGGTGAGTGTAGATGAATATTGGTCTTATTGTTTACTCCAAATCAGGAAATACCAGACAAATCGCTGAAAAAATGAAGATAACATTTGAAGAGCAGGATCATGAGGTTGAGTTAATTAGTATCAATCCAGAAAAGCAACCAGGTTTTTTCAAAGCGGTGTGGTCTGCAATTCGTCAAAAAACACTTCCTATCACTAATGATTCACTTGATGTTTCATCCTATGATATCGTGTTTATTGGCAATCCTGTTTGGGCGGGAAAACCAGCACCTTTTATCAAAACAATGCTTGAGAAAACCATAGGTTTTGATGGGAAAAAAACCGCGGTGTTTATTACCTGTGGTGGTGGAGAGAAACCAGGATCAGACGTCATTGAATTAATGAAATCATATGCACAAAAGAAGGGAGCTGATGTAATGGATGATTCATTGATTGTTCATATGAATAGGAAAGGTGAGATAAAAAAGGAGATTCCATCGGTTGAATCATTTGTTTCAACGGTGGCTAAATCCAAATAAGCAGAGGTTTTACTTCTTTTTTTTATTTATTTTTTTGTTGTTTTTCTTTGAAAAGCGCATAGGCTTCTTTGGGATCATAGTTTTTGTGAACCACGGCATTGACCGCTTGAATCATAGACACGGGACTAGTACTTTGAAAGATATTTCGACCCATATCAACTCCGATTGCTCCAGCATGTATGGCATCATAGGCCATCTGCAGGGCATCTTTTTCTGGTTGTTTTTTTCCACCAGCAATAACAATGGGCACTGGACAGGTTTCAACGACCTTTTCAAAATCTGGGCAGAAATAGGTTTTCACAATATGTGCACCGAGTTCAGCGGCCATACGGCTGGCTAAACTAAGATATTTTGCATCTTTTCCTAAACCACGTCCCACCGCGGTTACCGCTAGAACGGGTATGCCATATCGTTCACATTGATCAATGTAATTGGTCATTCCAAGAAGGGTATCTCGTTCAAAGGATTGCCCTACAAGAATGGAAAACGCAACGCCGGAGACATTTAATCGGATGGCATCATCGATGTCAACCACCGTTCCTTCATGGAGTAAATGATCTTTGTTGAGAATACTTGTTCCCCCTGATACTCTGAGGACAATAGGGATGGTCGTCTGTGGATCAATATAATTTCGAAGGCCGCCACGGGTGAGCATCAAGGTATCTGCATATGGAAGAAGTGGATCTACCATGGTGTTAATGTTTTCAAGCCCAGTTGTTGGACCCATGAAATAGCCATGATCAACTGCAAGCATGACTGTTCTGCCATCTTTTGGTTTGATGATTTTTGAGATTCTATTTTTCATTCCCCAGTCCATAGGATTGTTGCCTCCATGTTTGGTTGGTAATGAAGAAAACATTATTTAAAATATTGCCGAAGATCAAAAATTTCTTCTCTTTTTGAATGATAATTTTGAATTGAGTTTTTATACTGTTGGACGGTTACTAGTTTTTGATGGCTTACGATACCATTTTTAACAAAGAAAAAAAAGAGTCTTCTGTTACTGATTCAGTACTAAAAAAATTAAAAGAAATCATTCCCAATGGAGTTTCCACTCGTGAAACTGATCGAATTATTTATTCTAAGGATTATATGCCTATTTCACTTCGTTGGTTCATTGATGGAAAAGTTCCCTCATTAGCTGATTGTATTGTATGGCCTGAAACAACAGATCAAGTTGCTCGTATTCTTTCCTTAGCATCAAAGGAACATATCCATATCATTCCTTATGGTGATGGATCAGGTGTGCTTGGTGGTGCAATACCCGTGCAGGGTGGAATCATTATTGATAGTAAAAAAATGGATAGAGTCATCGATATTGATGAGCAAGGATTAATGGTTACTGCTGAAACGGGTATCAATGGAATGATTTTGGAACGAAAATTAAACCAGAATGGATACACCATGGGTCATATCCCCCAGTCATTGTATTGTTCAAGTCTTGGTGGTTGGATTGCATGTAAAGCCGCAGGACAGTTCTCAACCAAATATGGAAAAATAGAGGATATGCTCATTGCACTTGAAGCAGTTCTTCCGGATGGAACGATTGTTTCTTCAAAACCTGTTCCTCGTTCATCAACTGGTCCAGCTGTTGAGCGTTTATTTTTAGGATCAGAAGGTCGTTTTGGAATGGTAACAAAGGCAACGCTAAAGATTTGGCCGTATCCTGAGAAAAAAATATTGTGTTCCTTTGTGTTTGAACGCATTGAGCAGAGTTTGGATGCAGTAAGAAAAATCATGCGGAAGAATGTGTATCCTGCCGTGGTTCGTATTTATGATAAAAATGAAACATTACGTCATTTTTATGAATTCCCTGAGGCAAAAGATAAAATCATGCTTGTTCTTCTTATGGAGGGAGATAGTCAACTGGTATCACTTGAAGAAAAGATTTCCAAGCAGATCTGTGAAAAAAATGGTGGTGTTTGTGCTGGTGAAAAACCAGTGAAACGATGGTTGAAAACAAGGTTTTCAGTCCGGGAATCCAGTGATTTTACTCCACGTGGTTTTATTTTTGATACCGTTGAAATTTCCGTTGGTTGGAAGAATGCAAAAAAGATGTATACAGAAATGATTCAGGCTATGAGATCGATGAAGGGAATCGTTGTGGCATCGGCTCATGCTTCTCATTTTTATCCTCAGGGAGTTTGTTTTTATTTCACCTTTGGTGGAGTTCCATCAAAGAAAACAGATCCATTTGAGTTCTATGAATCAGTCTGGGATATGATGATGAAGACGTGTATTGAGAATAATGGTTCAATAAGTCATCATCATGGTATTGGAATGATACGGTCAAAATGGTTATCCAGGGAGATGGGTAATCGGTTTACCATGCTTTCTTCCATTAAGGATGCACTTGATCCACATCATATCATGAATCCAGGGAAAATGGGGGATGAATGATGAAGAAAACAAAAAAATATGCATGGGTGATGGATGCCTTAGGCCAAAGCTCTTTATCAGTGAAAGCTCGTGCGTTAAAGTATTTTCTTCGTGGAAAAAAAGAGTATCTTCCCAAGAAAAAGATGAATGCTGATCTTGATGCATTGATAAAATGTGGATTATGCCCGAATATGTGTCGTTTTGATTGCCCGGTTGCGGAATCAGCTAAATCAGAAACGTTGACTCCATCGGGAAGATCTCGTCTTTCGTTTTTGTTTGAAACAGATCATTTTGTTGATGAAGAGCTCATTGATGCATTGTATGCCTGTTGTGCGTGTGATGCTTGTAGGAACTGGTGTCCTTTTGATTTTTCATTGGGTGATCTGTTAAAGGGGGTTCATCAGGATATTGTTTCAAAGGATTTGGTTCCATCTAATGTTGAAGAAATAAAAAAGACATTGGTAAAGGATCATCGAGTGGACAAAAAAAATCAGCAGATATCAGCGAAAAAAGTTGATGAAAATGCATCGGTGTTGTATTTTATGGGTTGTAGTGTACAGGATGATCATCCAGAGATTGCAGAGGCAATGGGTCAGATTTTTGATAAAACCAATGTAGCCTATACCATGCTTGAAGATGAATGGTGTTGTGCTGCTCCGCTTTATAATCTTGGTTTTATGGATGAGTTTAAGCGTTTTGCTGAAGAAAATAAGAAAAAACTGATGGAGATTGGTTGTGAAATCATGGTTTGTAGTTGTCCAACATGTGCATATATGTTTGATAAAATATATCCGGATCTTGGTTTTGAACTTCCAATGAAGATTGTTCATTCCTCACAATATCTGTCTAATATTCTTGATAAGAAGGATCTAAAGGTATCAAAGAAGTTTGAACAAAAGAAATTTGTGTATCATGATCCTTGTACTCTTGCTCGGAAATTAAACATCACATCAGAACCACGAAATATACTGCAGCAGATAACAGGTTTACCGGTTTCTTTTCCCTTTTGTGAAAAGGAGTATACCCATTGTTGTGGACGAGGTGGTTCCTTGTTTCATACACATCCAGATCTTTCAGAAGAAATAACCAAACATCGAATCGATGAATTAACTGAAAATGCAGATACTATCATTACGAGTTGTCCAAACTGTAAATCTGCGTTTCAACAAAATGATGTACCCGTTGTTGATCTCTCTGAGTTAATAAATGATAGTTTAAAAAAACAATGAAAAAAAACCTAGTTCATTTGAGTTGACAGTGTATGCATGCTGATATTGTAGTTATTGGTGGAGGACCAGCTGGTCTTGCAGCTGCTGCTCAGGCTGCTGAGAAAGATGTTGATGTGTTATTACTGGAAAGAGAAAAAGAACTTGGTGGAATTCTTCCTCAATGTATTCATATGGGTTTTGGAAATTTTGTGCTTGGGGAAATGCTCACTGGTCCGGAGTATGCTCATCATTATATCAAACAGGTGAACAAAAAGAACATTCGTGTTAAAACAGAGACGATGGTCCTTGAGATTCAGAAAGATAAAACGATTATTGCTATCAATAAAAAAGAGGGATTGCTAAAGGTTCGACCAAGGGCTATTATCCTTGCTATGGGATGCCGTGAACGAACCAGAAATCAGATTCTTTTACCAGGAAGCAGACCTGCTGGGATTTATACTGCTGGATCTGCTCAACAATTTATCAATGTAAAGGGGGTGATGCCCGGCAAAAACGTTGTTATTCTTGGATCTGGAGATGTTGGATTAATTATGGCTCGTCGTTTTCTGCTTGAAGGTGCAACGGTCAAAGGAGTTTTTGAGATCATGCCAGCTCCTGGTGGGTTAACAAGAAATATTGTGCAATGTTTGCAGGATTATGATATTCCTCTGTTTCTTTCTCATACGGTTACCAATATTCATGGGAATCATCGAATAACGGGGGTAACAATAGCAAAGATTGATGAAAAAACGATGAAACCAATAAAGGAAACTGAACGCTTTATTGCTTGTGATACGTTGCTTCTTGCGGTTGGATTGATCCCGGAAAATGAATTATCAAAACAAATAGATCTCTCATTAGATGAGGTTACTGGTGGGCCCGTTGTTGATCAATATATGCAAACCTCTGTTGATGGTGTGTTTGCTTGTGGGAATGTGGTTCATGTTCATGATCTCGTTGATGATGTCACTATCGCATCTGAGCAGGCTGGAAAATATGCTGCTCAGTTTGTGTTAGAAGGATTAGAAAAAACTGTGGAAAAAAAGCTTCTAGCCGGCAAGAATGTTTCCTATGTTGTTCCACAATTAATTACTGATATTCCCAGTGAAGATATCACTCTTTATTTACGCGTAAAAAAGAAAAAAGAAAACGTGAGCTGTTCCATTGATGCAGCAGATAACGTATTATTCAATCAAAAAAAGCGGATTGTTAAACCACCTGAGATGGTGAAGATAACCCTTCCTGCAGAGAGAGTAAAAAAATGCAGAACAAATGAGTTAACAATACAGGTAGGTGATCAAAAATGAGTGTGAACATTACCTGCATTCGTTGTCCATTGGGCTGTGAGATCACTGTTTCAAAGAAAGATGGGGAATATGTTACCATAGGACATCAATGTTTAAGAGGAAAAAAGTATGCAGTTCAGGAAGCAACTGATCCTCAGAGAGTGCTTACCACCACTATCCCTATTCAATCTGGGATGCAGCAGATGCTTCCAGTGCGAAGCAATAAGCAACTTCCTAAGGATATGATAAAAAAAGGAGTAAAAAAATTGGCAACTATCAGTGTTAAAGCACCAGTGCACTGTGGTGATGTCATCGTTCATCATTTTATGGATACCACGGTTGATATTATTGCAACAAGAGATGTGAATAGGAGGGAAAAATGAAACCGTATGTGATGGCAGTTGATGATGGAACCACAGGTATTCGAGCTATTCTTTTTGATCATGATGCAAAGGTGGTGGCTCAATCATATGAAGAATTACATCAGTATTTTCCTCAATCTGGTTGGTGTGAGCAAGATCCTGTGGAAATTTGGGAAAAAGCCAAAAAAGTAATGAAAAAAACAGTGAAAAATGCTCAGATTGATGCAAAGCAAATCAAAGCGATTGGTATTGCTACTCAACGATCAACGAATCTACTTTGGGATAAACAGACCGGTAAACCAGTGTATAATGCTATTACCTGGCAGGATACTCGAACAGCGGATCTTTGCAATACATTAGAAAAAACACCAAAGATGAAAACGGTCCGAGGAATTGGTAAAGCAACAAAGGCAATGTCTCAAGTGGTGAAAGGGATTCAGCATACGAAAACTGGTGCCCGATTGATTACGACGTCAACGTTGTCACTTCCTGCTGCTTCATCTTTGGCTCATACACGTTGGATTATGGATGAGGTAGAGAAAGCTTCTGATCTTCGGAAACAGCACAGGCTTCTTTGTGGCACCATTGATACCTGGCTTATTTGGAATATGACCAATGGAATGGTTCATGCCACGGATTTTTCCAATGCAAGTACCTCTGGTATGTTTGATATGTATACTGAATCATGGAGTGATTTCCTACTTGATATCGCTATGGTTCCATCTGATATACTTCCAGTGGTGAAAGAGACCAATGGTGATTTTGGCCTGCTTCATAAAAAGATTCTTGGTGTTGAGATCCCGCTTTGTAGTGCTGTTGCTGATCAGCAGGCTGCCTTGTTTGCTGAAGGCTGTTTTCATCCTGGTGATGTGAAATGTACGAATGGTACGGGGAGTTTTATTGATATGAATGTAGGTAATACCCCTCCTCCATCTCTGCATCGGTTGTTGCCTTTGGTTGCTTGGAAGATCAATGGGAAAACCACGTATATGCTTGAGGGTATGATAAATACCACGGGTTCAGCCGTGCAGTGGTTAAAAGACAATCTGCATATTATCAAGGATGCTGAGCAATCTGATGAAATGGCTTCAGCGGTGAACAGTACAGAGGGAGTGTATTTTGTTCCCTCAAAAGAAGTAAATAAAACCAAAATTGACCAGACTGTAACCAAGCAAGCTATAAATGCAATAAAAGCATTAACATCGGAAAATCAATTCCAAGCGATTAAAATATTATTGGATAAGAATAATCTATTGACTTTATCTCCAGTATTTACAACTATAATGCGCTCAACAAGGAGTATTTATAATGAATTGGAAAATTATGGAAAAGATTTAGTTGATAATTCACTTTTGAAATTATTATCAGATCAGAGTTATTTATCAAAAATAGAGCTCAACTTAAACTATATAATTCAAATTCTTTCAGTCCGACACTCTCAAGAGAAAGAAGAACTTTTTGTTAAACTATTTGAAACGGGAACAGGTCAT
>JAWOBC010000105.1:0-3065 GCA_046498165.1 Thermoplasmatota archaeon | reverse complement strand
ATATAATTAATACAATGGTACGTAGCCCGACTCTTTAACCAAGTTTTGACCCTTCCGGGGGTGGACTAAACAAACTGCTGCGGTGCTCATAGAAATGATCGAAGAAGAACTTGGATGGCAGTATTTAACCCCCGACGGTGGTCTCTACACCTGTTGTCCAACTCCCAATGCTGAGGATCCAATGACCTTCGTCCAGCGCGTATTGAAAAACACCGGTGTTCTTCTTATCCCAGGAAAGGGTTTCGGACCAAGCATGAATCACGCAGTTCGCCTGTCCTATGGGCCTCTTTGCCAAGATCACGGCTTAATCAGAGAAGGAATCAAACGAATTGCTCGATATCTTTCATAATTTTTTAATTCTACAAAAAATAGCTAAATGTAACCAAATCAGATTATTATTTTAAAAGGGTGTGCAAAGGCACCCCAGCAAAAAAAACTGAGGATGCCCATGCGGTGTTTGCTTCAGAGGTGAGGTATTTACCTCGAGAGAGATATTGGTGAGCAGTTAGATGTCATTGAAATGGACAATAACTTTGGGGAGGTCAGGTCTGGTACATTAGGAGCGATAATTCCATTATCCATCTAAGAAAGGGCTTCTTCGATACATGAGGAATAATTTTTCCGGCTCCATCTATCCCTAAGTTCATCCATTTTCAGTGTATGACACTGCTCAAAACCATTCATAAATTACGCTGTATTAATAGATACCTTCAAAATAATATCAAAACACTTTAAAATAGAGAAAAAACTCCTAAAAAATTATTTTCTTTAATGCAAAAAACACTTGTTATAATAGATATTAGGGGAGGCAAGGCGGAGGTGTATACACACCGTCTAAAAAAACGTAAAACTTGTAGTCATCCCATCTCTCCGCCTTAAAAAAGGATAGGGAAAATCTCATATAAAAACATTGTGAATTTTCATGAAATACATCAAATTAAATGAGATTTTCAATGCCATTTTTTCATCGAAGCATTTATATCTATACAATTGTTATTTTTATGCATAAAGGGGGATATACCCATGAAATTAGTTCCAATATTCATCGCGATAATGCTTGCGATTAGCGGGCTAGGGGCAGTAGCAATTTATCCAACAATGACAACAGACAATGATTTCAAAAACTTAGAAAGAACTGTTCAATTTTCGACAATTAACATTGAAAACAACGAAGAAAAATACATAAAAATATCTCTTGAAAAAAGTGAATCATTTTTAATGAATCCAGGTAAACCACTGCTACCAAGGGTTACCAAAACATTTGAACTCCCATTTGGGGCAACAAACATTGATGTACGGGTAGACATTAGTCAAAAAGATACCCAATCTATAAACAAACAAGTAAGACCTTCACCTGCACCATTACCACTTTCACCAGATGTTTCATACAATCCGCCACCAAAGAAAGATGAATCCATCTATCAAAGTAAATCACTCTACCCATCTCAAAGCCATACATATAACACCGTTGTTGGACTTAATGATGAATTTGAACATGTTACCTTTGTAAATGTTCATCTTTATCCTGTAAGATACACACCTGCTGATTATGAACTTACCATCGTAAAAAAAGCAGATATACACATAGCCTATACGCCACCTGAGACAACTCCATTTCCACAAACCAGTTCATATGATCTTGCAATAATAACACCATCTGTCTTTTCAAATGCATTGCAACCACTCATCGATCATAAAAACGATTATGGTGTGGAAACCATGCTGAAAACAACTGAGGAAATCTATAGTGAATATGATGGATTTGACGAAGCAGAACAAATCAAATATTTCATCAAAGATGCACTTGAAGAATTTAACATAAAATATGTTCTTCTTGTAGGTGGTCTTAAATCAACTATTTATGCGAAACCACGAGACAATGCAAATATCGGTGCAACAGGATGGCATGTACCTGTTCGGTATTCAAATGTGAGAGCAGGTGGTGATCCTGGTTTTCCAACTGATCTTTATTATGCAGATGTTTACAAAGAAGGAGGAGCATTTGAAACATGGGATTCAGATGGAGATGGAATCCTTGCGGAATGGTATCTAGATGAAGAAACAAATGCAGCTACCCAGGTTCCTGAAGACATAATCGATTACGCTCCAGATGTTGCTGTAGGTCGAATTGCTAGCTCTGATGTAAAGGAAGTAAGTGAAGTGGTCAACAAAATCATTACCTATGAAACAACAACATATGGATCTGATTGGTTTAAGGAAACGAAGGTTTATTCAGGGGATGGATTCCTTGATCAGTTCGATCTCAACATTCAATGGGATACCAGTGAAGTAGAAGATGGAAGCTATACTATTTGTGCGCAAAGTTTCAATGATGAAAATGAATCTGGTCCTATTGATGAGATAACGGTTACCGTTGATAAAACCATGGAATCTGATGTAACCTTTAACCATGATGATCATCTCAACCCTGTTTTAGAACAGGGATATCCAGCACCACCAATTGCTGAGATCGTTTCAGTTTCAGATGGAAACATCCTTGGAAACACGGATGTTACCTATGAACCAAGTGAAGGAAAAGCATATTGTAACACTTTGTTCTGGTGGGCAAATGTAAGCTATGTAGATGAAGTACTGATTATCCGTGGGAAAAGCTATGATCCACAACCATATGGGAATATTACAGATATTCATGTCTGGGTTGAGAACAGTGAAGGAGAAACTGTCTTTTCAGATTGGCGAACTGAACTTCCCACGTACTATGAAGGAGAATGGGTCACCGGTGAAGAATCAGTGAATGGCCGAGGAGGCGCTCTTCATTATATGCCAGAAGAATTCGAAAAGGAGATCATTTGGACCTCAAATGGAAAGTTCACAGGAATGGAAGATGTCATGGAAGCATTCAGTGAAGGGAGCGGATTTGCCTTTTTCTCAGGTCATGGAAGCCCAGGGTACTGGGGTGATCAAACACCAGGGATACCTGGAAATCGTGGACCAGCATCAGTTCATGGACTAGTTGTTTCAAATATTCATTCATTCCCACCATTTTTACGAGAAGAACCGCTGTGGCCCATGGATGAACTCTCAAATACGGGAAAACTTCCGGT
>JAWOBC010000065.1:0-13893 GCA_046498165.1 Thermoplasmatota archaeon | reverse complement strand
AAAGCTGTTTGTATTGAAAACCTTTTGAAAAGGATGGCCGGAGTGGATGTGAAACCATATGAGGTTGAGGCATTAACCAAAGATGGAAAAAAGATTCCTTTTGAAGTAAACGCACAGCGAATAACATACAAAGGCAAAAAAGCAGATATGGTCATATTTAGGGATATCTCTGAAAGAAAAAGAATACAGGAAAAATTAAAAGAAAGCAAAAAAACCCTTGCGGATATCATCGAAAATAGTCCTATTCCTATGTTTGTCATTGATAAAAATCATCAGGTGACCCATTGGAATCAGGCATTATCCACACTGACCGCTATTTCCCCGGATAAAATCATTGGAACAAGTAATCATTGGCAAGCATTTTATCATCAAAAACGCCCACTTATCGCTGATCTTGTTGTTGATGGAGCAAATGAAAAAACAATAGGTCATTTTTATGATGGAAAATATAAAAAATCAATCATTGAACATTCCTTTGAGGCTGAGGATTATTTTCCCCATATGAAAAAGCAGGGTAAATGGTTACATTTCAGTGCCTCCCCATTAAAAGATAAACAGGGAAACATTGTTGGAGCTATTGAAATGCTCCAGGATATCACGGAGAGAAAACAGGTTCAACAAAAAGAAAAAAAACTACTGGAGAAATCATTATTTCTCTCCAAAACTGCTGATGAACTCAATCGATTTTCAGTAAAAAAGGATATCTTTAATTACATCACAAAAAGAATAGAAGAAATAGCAGGTGATTGTCTTGTTGTCATCAACACCTTTGATATGAAAACCCATCAGTTTAGTATTCAACAAGCTGTTGGTTACACGGATATCTTGAAAAAAATATCTGGTTTTCTTAAAATTGATCTCACACAATATTCAACCAAAATGGATAGTCCAAAATATAGTGAGACAATTAAAAAAGGCACATTACAAAAAATAAGTCGTCAAGAGTTTAAGGAGATGATTCTTCCTAATTTTCCCAGAGGTAGTTACACTTTTGCGAATAAAATTCTTAATTTAGATCAGATTTACGCCATGGGATTAGAAGAAAAAGGAAAAGTGTTCGGCGGACTCATCGTTATCGCAAATAATCATGCGGTCGTTGAAAACAAAGATATTATTGAAACATTCTGCAATCAAGCGGCTGTTGCCATGCAACGAAATACAGCCATGAAAGAATTATCAGAGATGAATCAAAATTTAGAAGAAAAAGTAAAAAAACGAACAGAACGAATCGAAAAACTCTTGAAACAAAAAGATCAATTTGTTAACCAACTCGGTCATGATTTGAAAAACCCACTCGGACCTCTCACTAATCTCATCCCTCTAGTCAAGAAACATACACCAAATCATGATGACAAAAAGATGCTAGAAGTTGCTGAACGCAACGTTGGCTATATGAGAAATTTAGTAGATAAGACCCTTGAACTCGCTCGGCTTAATTCACCACACGTCAACATTCAATTTGAACCAGTGAATCTTCATATTTTGTTCAATCAGATAATCGATACCAATCATTATCTTTTTGAAGATCAAGGCATTGCTGTTGAACAACATATACCAGAGGACATCAGCATAGTGGGTGATACACTTCGTCTGGAAGAACTCTTCACTAATCTCCTGAACAACTCAGTGAAATACAGTCCAAACGGAGGAGTAATCCAAATAACAGCAAAAAAAGATGCTGAACGAGTTACTATTTCAGTCGCTGATGAAGGAATCGGGATGAACGAAGAAGAAATCAATCAGATCTTTGATGAATTTTACAAAGCAGATGGATCCCGTCATGATTTTGATAGTAGTGGCCTAGGAATGCCTATTTGCAAACGTATTGTAGAAATCCATAACGGCAGGATTTGGGTGGAAAGTCCCGGTCATGGGAAAGGAAGCACGTTTTATGTGACGCTCCCTCTCAACCAAAAACAAAAACAGCAGCCAGAAAAACCATTCGAATCATCCCAAAAATATGAAACCATCACTGAAAAAATAGACAGCATCCTGCAATAAAAAAAAGCATAAGATAAAACACACTATCTTTTCCTATCAACGACCAATATGCATGTTATCATCTAGCAATCAGGAAACTTTAAAACATGCATATGCTATTACTTTTTTCAATTATAATTTCTGTACTTTTTGAGGCAATAAATGATGGATGAAGGTGGGGACCCTAACACGGTTGCAGTCAGTAAAGACATGCAACAATACTTCAATGATCTACAAACACAGATCGATCACTGTTACACTATCGCAGAACAAGCACGAAACAAAGGTTTTGACCCAGAGTTCAGTGTTGAAATACCACAAGCTCTTGATCTTGCTGCAAGAGTGGAAGAACTCGTAGGACCAAAAAATATCGCTCCAAAAATCAGGGAGGTAACCAAGCAAATCGGCAACCGTGAACTCGTCTCCCTTGAAATCGCCCGGCTTATCGGCAAAGGCGAAGAATACACCTTTACAAACCAGGAAGAAGCACTCGATCAAGCCACACGAACTGGTCTAGCTATTCTCACCGAAGGTGTCTTAGTCGCCCCTCTTGAAGGAATCGCTGATGTGAAACTAGGAACAAACAATGATGGAACAAACTATGTTGATCTCTACTTCTCAGGACCCATACGAAGTGCTGGAGGAACCGGACAGGCAATGAGTGTACTCATCGCTGATGTGGTCCGACGAGAAATGGGTATTCATCAATACAAACCAACCACCAATGAAATCGAACGATACAAAGAAGAAATACCCCTGTATAAACGAGTGCAACATCTGCAATACACACCAAATGTAGATGAAATACATCAAATCGTATCAAATTGCCCCATCTGCATCAACGGTGAGGGAACAGAACAAGAAGAAGTCACCGGAAACCGAGATCTCCCCCGAGTTGAATCCAATCGACTCCGAGGAGGAGCCTGTCTTGTCATCGCAGAAGGATTATGTCTGAAAGCACCAAAACTGTTGAAACATGTCAACAAAATGAAATTGAAAGGATGGGATTTTCTTGATATCTTTGTCCATAAAAAAAACAACAATGGGAAAGAAGAATCTGAAGAAAAACAAAAAATCCCAGAAATACTACCAGCAACAAAATACATTGGAGAGGTCATCGCCGGTCGACCAGTATTTGGTCATCCCTCCCGTAAAGGAGGATTCCGTCTCCGCTATGGACGAGCACGCACTGCTGGCCTGGCCTCAACAGCGATTTCTTCAGCAGCAATGAGTCTTTCTGATGATTTCATCGCCGTTGGCACCCAGATGAAAATGGAACGACCCGGTAAAGCAACCATTGGCACACCCTGTGACACTATCGAAGGACCCATTGTTCTCCTTTATAATGGGGACGTGGTTCAAGTTCAGAATGCCCTAGATTTTGATCTTTCCACCATCAAACAAATCATTGATTTCGGAGAAATACTCGTTCCCTTTGGAGAATTTTTGGAAAACAATGCTCTTCTTCCCAATGCATCATATACCTATGAATGGTGGATTCAAGATCTACAAAAAACCTTATCCATAACTCCAGAAGAAAACACGCTTGAAGCAATTCAGCAGATAGATAACAAAACAGAACAAAAAATACAAACCGAGCTCAACCAAAAAATCGATCTACAACATCCTAGCTTTGAAGATGCCCTTCTTCTTTCAAAAACATATCATATTCCGCTTCATCCTCAATTTAACTTGTTCTGGCATGATATCACTCCAACTGATGTGCATACCCTTGCAACCTTTGTAAAAGAAAAAGGATTCATCAACAAAGATAATCAGTTAGAACTACCCGTTGATCAAACAATCAAAATGCTTCTCATCGACCTTGGAGTCTTTCATCAACGAAAAAAAGACACCTTTCTTATCGATCATTATGCATCTGCTCTGATCCACTGTTTGGGTTTTAGCATCAAAGAAAACAACATCATTGAACAAGATCATGCAAAACCATTGCTTCAAACACCACCTACTAAAGAGGAACCAACCGTTGATTATGTCTCAAAAATCGCTGGTATCACCATCAGAGAACGTGCACCATTTCGCATTGGCACCCGGATGGGCCGACCGGAAAAAGCAGCAAAGCGAAAAATGAGACCGCCACCACATGTGCTCTTCCCATTGGGTAACTATGGGTCAAATCAACGACTGTTCAACAAAGCAGCAGTCCATGGAGAAATCGAAGTTGAAGCAGGAAAAAGAATCTGTGATAAATGTAACAAAAAAACGTTTTCAATTGTGTGTGAATGTGGTTCCCATACCACTCCAATCGAAGGAAGAATTGAGACCTATGCCATTGATCTTAATCATGAATTAAACCATGCGAAAAAGAAACTACGTATGCGACGAATCCCTGATGCCATCAAAGGCGTTCAGGGAACCATCTCTAAACATAAAACACCTGAACCCGTGGAAAAAGGAATTCTACGGGCAAAACATGATGTGACCGTGTTTAAAGATGGTACCATTCGATTCGATATGACAGATGCACCATTAACACATTTCAAACCACATGAACTTCATATCTCATTAAACAAACTCAAAAAACTCGGATACAAAACAGATATCAATGGGAAAAAAATAGAACATCAAAACCAAATCATCGAACTCAAAGTCCAAGATGTGGTTATTTCAAAAGCATGTGCTGAATACTTCATGAAAGTCGCTGCATTTATTGATGATTTACTTGTACGATATTACAACACGGATCGGTTTTATAATATCCGTAAAATCGATGATCTCACTGGTCATCTCGTCATTGGTCTAGCTCCACATACTTCTGGTGGATCACTTGCCCGCATCATTGGATTCACTGATGCACAGGTGTGTTTCTCCCATCCCTATTATCATGCAGCAAAGAGAAGGAATTGCTATATCGGAAGTCAAAGAGTGTTTCTTTATGATGAGGCTAAGGATGAGTTCATAACAGATGAAATCGGTCCACTTGTTGAAAAACAAATGAAGAAAGGTGCGATAAAAATAATTGATACCTTTGGCACCTTGAAATGTGATGTTGATTCATCTAGCAAGTTATATGCGTATAACTTGGATGTGGAGTCTGGAAAACTTCTTAAAAAGAAAGTTACCTGTTTTATTAAAGGGAAAACAGATTATTGGATTAAAATTAAAACATCGACAAATAGGGAAATTAAGGTAACTCCGGATCATAATATTGCTATCCTAGATGATGGTAACATTAAGATAAAGAAAGCAATCGATGTTGATGAGGGAGACAGCCTACCACTTGCAACTCATCTGCCGTATGAAAAATCAATAAAAAACATTAATCTTGCTTACAGTTTGAAATCTTTACCTGAAGATGTTCTGAAAAACATTAAGATTAGATGTGCTAAAGATTTTTTTAAAACTATTGTTAAAAAGATTGGTCGAAATGAAACTATAAAAATTTGTGGAATAAAAGGCGATTTTGAAAGAAATCTATCAAAATGGTATAAAAGTGTTCCATTACTCCATTTCATTAGAATTTGCCAATCTTCAGATGTATCGTTTAATGATCTCCCTTCTGATGCTCGACTTGGCTTTAGAAGAGATCATGTGAATCTTCCAGTTTATATAGAAGATATTTCTTCATTGTTTTGGATTCTTGGAATGTATTGTGCAGAAGGATGGTCTCGATCAAATATCACTGCACATCAAATCTCATTTCGAATTTGTGATGAGAAATTAAAAGATTATTTAATATCAAAAATGAAAATAATCTTTTCTTTACAGCCATATATAAATGATACAAAAATTGTGTATTCATCGAGATTATTGTATACCTTATTTACAAATGTGTGGGGTGCAGGATCAAAAGCATATGGTAAGAAGGTCCCAAATCTTATTTATAACGGCAATAAAAATGCTGTTCAACAATTTATTTCAGCGTTTTTTGATGGGGATGGATCGATTAGTTTAAATCCGGATCGAATTACATTTTATTCAGTTTCACATACCTTACTTGAAGGAATTGCTACACTTCTACTTAGAGAAGAAATTTTTGCTAGATTTTTAAAAACTAAAAAAAGATCACCTGGAAGAAAAGTCTTGGAAAGATATAGACAACTGGGAAAAAAACCAGTGAAACATCAACTTTCTCATCTCGTATTGACAGGTGAAGATAAATACAAATTTTCTGCATTTATAAAACCTGTTTCGCAGAAGAAAAGGAAAAGAGCTAAAGAAATGTTTCTTTCTAAGCCAGGGCATGCTAGACGATTGATTAAATACGATTATCAATATTTTCCAGCGGTATCGTATTCAGATTACACTTTTGATTTTGTTACAGAAATTGAACAGATATCTGCTGAAAATGACGATACATATTGTCTTGATGTTGAAGGAGGGCGATTAGAAGATAAAGCAATTTATTGGCATAATCAACTTATCCAAATTCGATGTGATGGCGATGAAGATGGTTTGATGCTTCTCATGGATGCTTTGCTTAATTTTTCTCATGAGTATATCCCTGATAAACGGGGCGGGAAAATGGATTTACCATTGATTCTTACCACGCGTCTTGATCCCTCTGAGGTTGATAAGGAGGCGCATAATGTTGATTGTCTGTATCGGTATCCCCTTGAGTTTTATGAGGCAACATTACGTCATGAGCATCCTAAGGAATGGGAGGATAAGATGGATGTTGTTTCAAAAAGACTGGGAACACCGTTACAGTATGAGCAATTTGGATTCACTCATGATACGGCTGATATCGCACTGGCTCCTATTATGTCTCGGTATAAAACCTTGAATTCCATGATGGATAAAATGAATGCGCAGTTGAATCTTGCTGCAAAGATTCGGGCGGTGGATGAAGCTGATGTGGCCTATAAGGTTATTGAACGGCATTTTCTCCCTGATATCTTGGGGAATCTGAAAGCATTTAGTAAGCAATCTGTTCGTTGTCCTTCATGTAATATAACCTATCGGCGTATTCCATTGAATGGAGTATGTCGAAAATGCAGTGGGAAGCTGAGTTTGACGGTGCATGAGAAATCTGTGAAAAAATATTTATCGATTTCTAAAGAGGTAGCAGATCGGTATCATATTCCCTCATATGCTCATCAACGGATTCGATTGGTTGAGAAAAATATTGATTCCTTGTTTATGAGTGATAAGATTCGAAAAACAAAAATCACTGATTTTTTATAGATGAAAACACCTTGGGGATGGAAAAATGAGCATAACGTTCATATATTGAGTGTGCGATGCGTTGATGTTATAAACTGGAGTTGGTAGTTGAAATGGATGATAAAACTTTTCGGCAGATTGGTAAGAAGACCTGGTATCGATGGTCTTTTTATGTTAATATTGTATTGTTTTTCATTGTTGCTATTTCCTTGTTCTTACTTATCATTGATACTTATAGTGCTGGAAAAATAGCGGTTTCAGGTGGTGCAGGTGATGCATTATCTCAGGCCTGGTTGATTATTGCTCGTGATGTGGCATTTCTCTCTATTTCATTGGCATTGGTTTTTTTCCAGTTCTTCAGGAATTTAATTACTATTATTCGTCGTTCATTGTAGATTTGCTTGATGGCGATAGATGTAGAATAGACCGGGGAGGTAGCCGTTCCCTGTTACCGGAAATCGGCTTTAAGCCGGGGTTGAACTGAGGAGACGATGTAACGAGCGTCTTATGATCCAGCTGTCGACGATGAGACCCTGTCCTTTGGGATCGGAGGTGATGAATGCGTGTGACCGGAGGGTCATATGGTCATCTTTGTTGCGGAAATCGGGTGAGGCACGGAAGTGAGCAGCCTTACCGTAAACTGCCGATGCTCGAAGGGGTCACGGGGTTGAGAAGGCAGAGGGGTAGTCATCGGACGAAACGTGCACCTACTCTGATGGTTTCTACATCCGCTAATATCAATGTGCACTGATCTGCCTGTATCTTACGTCCACTGATAACCTGTATTTGGGGGAATATCAACTATGGTGAAATTGTTAAAAGATAAGAGTATTGCAGAGTCCTGGCAGCGTTTTTTTGAGGAACAGTATAAGGCTGAGATTGAAACAGTGGCATTGGAGTATCCAGAAAAAAGGAGTTTGTTTGTTGATTATTGGGATATTGATCAGGCGGATTCATCTCTTGCAGAGATGGTGGTTGAGCAGCCGTTTAAAGCGATTTTTAATGCTGAGGAGGCATTAAAGCGGATTGATGTGGCGAGTGAACAGGATATTAAGCTTCATTTTCGATTGATTAATCTTCCTGATATGCAGCGGTTGATTATTCGTAATATCCGTTCGCATCATCTGGGGAAATTGAAAGCTATTGAGGGGTTGGTGAAGAAGCGAACGGAGGTTCGTCCTAAGTTGCAGATGGCTGCGTTTGTTTGTGGGAAATGTGGTGCGGTGATTAATATTGAGCAGGATGAGGATATTTTAAAGGAACCGGCGGAGTGTTATGAGGATCAGGGTGGTTGTGGTCGGGTTTCCTCTTTTAAGTTGTCCACCAGTCTGTCTAGTTTTATTGATTCACAAAAAATTGAGATTCAGGAGAATCCGGAGGGTCTTCGTGGTGGTGCACAACCTGAGCGGATTAGTGTGTATTTGGAGGATGATCTGGTTGGTGAGATTGCTCCAGGTGATCGGGTGGTAGTGAATGGGATTTTACATTCTAAGCAGCGTCGTCGGGGAACCTATCGGTTGACCTCGTTTGATAAGACGATGGATGCGGTCAGTGTGGATAATCAGCAGTTTGCGTTTGAGGAGGTGGTGATTACGGATGAGGATGAGGAAGAGATTTTGAGGGTGAGTAAGGATCCTGATATTTATGAGAAGATTCGGATGAGTATGGCACCCACGATTTATGGGATGGAGATTGAAAAGGATGCACTGGTGTTGCAGTTGTTTGGGGGGATGAGTAAGAAGATGCCGGATGGATCTTATATTCGTGGTGATATTCATACGTTGTTTATTGGTGATCCGGGTACGGCAAAGTCTCAGTTGTTGAATTATATGTCTAAGCTTGCTCCTCGTAGTATTTATGCTTCGGGAAAAGCATCTTCTGCGGCGGGTTTGACGGCTGCTGCGGTGCGTGATGAGTTTGGTGAGGGGCAGTGGACATTGGAGGCTGGTGCATTGGTTCTTGCGGATATGGGTATTGCTTGTATTGATGAGATTGATAAGATGGATGCACAGGATCGCAGTAGTCTTCATCAGGCGATGGAGCAGCAGGAGATATCAGTTGCCAAAGCAGGGATTAATGCTACTTTGAAATCACGGTGTGCTGTGCTTGCAGCAGCGAATCCGAAATTGGGTCGTTTTGATGATTTTATTCCTATTCCTGAGCAGATTAATATGCCGCCGGCGTTGCTTTCTCGTTTTGATTTGATTTTTTCTATTCAGGATAAACCTAGTGATGTTCGTGATATGCAGTTGGCCACGCATATTTTGAATACGCATAAAGCTGGTGAGGTGGGTGAGAATCTGTTGAAATCAAAGTTATCGGTGCATACCAAGGAGGATCAGGAACGGTTGTTTGAACCTATTATTCCGGTGTTTGCTCCTGAGTTTTTACGAAAATATGTCGCGTATGCAAAAAGGCATGTGTATCCGGTGATGCATGATGAGGCGATGGATATTATTAAGGATTATTATGTGAGTCTTCGGAGTCAATCAAAGGATTCTGTGCCGTTTACACCTCGGCAGTTGGAGGCATTTGTGCGGTTGGCTGAGGCCAGTGCTCGGGTGCGTTTGAGTGAGGAAGTTACCGTGAGTGATGCGAAACGGGGGATTAATATTATTAATCAGTATCTGCGCCGGGTGGGTATGGATCGTGAAACCGGTAATTTTGATATTGATATTATTGCCACAGGTATTAGTCATTCGCAGCATGAACGGATGCGTTCGGTGATTGATATTATTAAAAAGATTAGTGATGAATCCAAGGATGATTTTGCGGCTCGTAATGAGATTTTGGTTGAAGCAGAAGCTAATGGTATGGATGCAAACAAGATCGGTGAGATCCTTGATAAAATGAAACGCAATGGGCAGATTTATGAACCAGCCCATGGCAAATATCGGGTGACGGAATACTAAAAAAAGGTGAACATGTGTTGTGTTTATATCTTAGGGGAAGACAGTTTCCCTAATGCTTTTTTTGCTTGTTCTCTTTTGTTTTCCCCGATTTCATCGACGACGTAATCAAGAAAGGTGTTTTTGATGTCATTCCAGTTGAGAGTGGTAACACCGAAATCGAATTTTTTGTTTCCATGTGTTGCTTTGTAGACACTGGGACTGATTTGTTTGGTATCACT
Organism: Thermoplasmatota archaeon; assembly: GCA_046498165.1. Classification (GTDB taxonomy): domain Archaea; phylum Thermoplasmatota; class E2; order DHVEG-1; family DHVEG-1; genus EX4572-165. The sequence goes on along the minus strand of JAWOBC010000065.1, from coordinate 3,656 downwards.
GTTGTCCATGTGAAGATGATATTGTGGTCTGAGTGCTTTTTTTTCTAGGAGATACACTTCGAATTTCCGGTTGAAATATTTATAGTTGCTATCCCGGTCATGGTATCGATATTCAAATTCATAGGTTCTATCAATTGGTATTTTTCCTTTATCCATCGTACATCCCTACAATAGAAAGGGTAACAAGAAGCATAATTATAAATCTTTTTAATTCTTCAGATTAAATTTTAAAACATATCCCTTTTTCATTTATGTAGTGAAAGAGAAGAGAAAAAAAAGAAGGAATTTTTCCTTCAATGTATGAATTTATTCCAAGTAGTAACTTGCTGGATATGGTTCAGGTTTCAAGCCTTTGCGTTCCCGGATTTGGGTGACAATGTCATCCTGCAGATGCTTCGGTAATGGTTCAAACCCAATGTTTTCAGTGTTCCACAGCACTCGTCCACCAGTGGCAGAGCGAATTGCGGAAGCAAATCCAAACATTTCAGCAACAGGTGCTTTGGCATCGATATTGATCATGTCTTTTTCAGTGACCATATCTCGTACTACCGCTCGTCGTTGATTGAGTTCTCGGGAAGCATCACCCATGAGATCCTGTGGTGTACTAATAAAGACCTTCTGCATCGGTTCAAGTAGAACAGGACTTGCAATGGTGATTGCTCCATACACTGCATTTCGCACCGCGGGAATAACTTGAGCGGGTCCTCGGTGAATCGCATCTTCATGTAATTTCGCATCAACAAGACGTACCAGCAGTCCCTGACATGGTTCTGAAGCAGTGGGCCCACTTTTCATTACTTCTTCAAAGGATTGAATGATGAGTTCATGGATTTCGGAAAGATACTGAATTCCCTTGGTGACATCACAAAGCAGGTTAAGTCCTTGTGCAGCAATAGCTCCTTTTGCTTCTACTTTGTCCATACCAAGTTCCTGAAGTTGTTTGGCTACATCTTTTTTGTATTTTTTGACATTAGATGGGATTTCATTATTGTACAATGCTTTCACGATTTTTTCATCCAATGGTTCAACTTCGATGTAGAATCGGTTGTGCTTGTTCGGTGATTTCCCTTCAAATTGTTGCGGCGATTTCTTTTCCACGGATTCACGATACACCACAATCGGTTCAGAGGTAATAATGTCAACACCATATTCATTTCTAATACGGTACTCAGTAATCTCAAGATGAAGTTCTCCCATACCACTCATCAAATTTTCACCGGTTTCCTGGTTAATATCCACAACGATACTAGGGTCTGCTTTTGAAACAATGCGTAATACTTCGATGAGTTTTGGAAGATCCTTGGTGTGTTTTGCTTCTACAGCAACAGTAACCACTGGTTCAGAAACATGAACGATACGTTCAAATGGTTCAGCGTCAGGATTATCAGTGACTGTGCTTCCAGCGATCGCATCCCTCACTCCAGTGAGTGCGACCACGTTTCCAGCAGTGACTTCATCCATTCTGATTCGATCTGCTCCTACCATTAGGTTGACCTGTTGGATTCGATTCATTTTAGGCATACCTGCGACATAGACTTGCATGCCTTGCTCTACTTTTCCACTATACATACGACCAACAGCGACTTCTCCAGCATGTGGATCCATCACAATTTTTGTGATCATCAACGCAAGGGGAGCATGTTCATCAGTGTTCATCATGCCTTTACCAAGTTTACTTTCTGGGTCACCTCGCCATATGTTTGGAATACGATATTTCTGAGCAACCTTTGGAGAGGGCAAATGATCAACGACCATATCAAGAATGACTTCATGAATCGGTATTTTTTTAGCAAGGGCTTTCTGATCCTCTTTGTTTAAATATTCATAGATATCATTGAATCCTAATCCTGATTTTTTCATATATGGTGCTGAAATAGCCCAGTTATAATAGGAACTACCAAAAGCAACGGTTCCATCTTCAACTTTCACATCCCATTTTCCCTTGAATTGTTCAGGGACCATTTTGTTTAAGAGTTGATTGAATTTGGTAATGATTTTAATGAATTGCTGCTGCATTTGTTCTGGTGTGACCTTGAGTTCATTGATTAATCGGTCGACTTTGTTGATAAAAAGGATAGGTCGCACATTCTCTTTTAATGCTTGTCGAATCACCGTTTCTGTTTGCGGCATGGCTCCTTCCACAGCACAAACAACCACGATAGCTCCATCAACAGCACGCATCGCCCGGGTAACATCACCACCGAAATCAACATGGCCTGGTGTATCCAAAAGATTAATCAGATATTCTTTATCCTCAAACTCATGCACCATTGATGCTGAAGCAGTATCGATAGTGATTCCGCGTTCTGATTCTTGTTCATCAAAATCAAGAGCCAGTTGTTTCCCAGCAAGATCTTCACTTATCATGCCGCATCCAGCAAGTAGGTTATCTGAAAGTGTCGTTTTTCCATGATCAATATGTGCAGCGATACCAATATTTCGAATTTGATCAAGTTTGTTCATCAAATGTTTTGCTTTTTTTACATTATCTTCTTTTTTGCCCATTGCTTATAACCCCAAATAAGACTGCAAGCAAATGTTGCATTTCTTTTTTTATGTGTTTATCGAGCTGATTTTGCTACTCGTTCCAGTTCATTTTTCCTTGAAACAGCAAAAGAGGTCACATCATTTTTTGATGCTTTAATGATTTCATCAGCAAGACACTCCTCCATTCGTTTTTTGTTTTTATGGGTGGTGTTTATCGCACCTGTGCAAAGATTGCGCAAGGCGATATCTAGTCTGCGTTGTGGAGCAGTATCGACTGCTTTTGGAACAAGGATACCTCCAAATCGAAGCCGTGTTGCTTCTTCTTTTGGAGCTGAATTTTGAATGGCATCAATAAGAACTTGTAATGGATTGGTCTTTGTGCGTTTATCAATGATTTCAAAGACACTTCTCATGATTTTATATGCTTTGATCTTTTTTCCATTGTATTTTTCTGTTCGCATGATGTTGTTGATTAATCGTTCAACAACGGGGATTTTTGATTTAGCAAACATTTTATTAGCAAAAACAGCACCCAGGTAAATGTTTTCAGTATCTAGATTTATATAGCGAGCGAGTCCTTGGTCTTCTACTTTTACGGTATCTGGGTCATATTTTGCTAGGATTGGAAAAAAATGAGTAATTCGTTTTTCATCTTTTTTTTCAGCCATAGTTATCGTCTCATTGCTTTCTCTATTTTTCCTCTGACCATTTGATCAAGGGAAATATCATTTACTTTAATAACTTTGAAACGGACACCAGGAATATCACCATAACTTCGTCCCATCCGTCCTCCGATTCCTTCTATCATCACTTCATCATGCTCATCGATAAAACTAACCGCATTGTCACCTGGGGCAAATGCAGTGATCTGCCGACCGTTTTTAATTAATTGTACCTTTACACATTTTCGAATCGCTGAATTCGGCTGTTTTGCTTCAATTCCAACTTTTTCAATAACAATTCCTCTTGCTTGTGCAGTGCCTTCAAGAGGATCTGCTTTTTCTTTTAAATGCAACACTCGTTTTTTGTAATATCGGTCATTCCAGCGTTGCTTTTTTCTGTTGTTTTTCAGCTTTCTTCCAGCGTTTATTCCTTTGCCCATGATATAACCTACTTGAGAAGGGTATGGCAGTATACAACTTTTCATATTTAAAAGCTATCCTGAAGAC
>JAWOBC010000141.1:0-3357 GCA_046498165.1 Thermoplasmatota archaeon | reverse complement strand
TGTAACAATACTGAGTTGATATGTTTTTGAAATCATTGGCATTGTTTAATACTGGTATCGTTTTAGTAATCTTCTATACTTTTTTTAAATCATCTATCCAATGATTGCCAGTGGTCCAATAACAAAACCTGTTTTTTCCATGCTTACTTCTTCAGCATTTGTTGCTCCGGCTGAAGTTGTTATTTCTATGGCCCCTATTCCAAGAAGAATTCCGGCTTCAAGGGTGTTTTCGGTTTTAATCATTCCAGGATCTAGAGTTGATCCACAGGCACTGCATCCCGTGCATTCATGAACAATATTGATGTTTCCGAATAGTCCGCCATTAACAGTGGTTATTATCCATATGCCCTGTGCGATTTCATCGCCGGTGTTTTTCACCTCAACTTTTACGCCTCCCATACTACCACTGACATCTATGATTTCAAGTGTGGTTTGATCCGTGTATGTGCCGAGTCCGTTTGGGAAGAAAATAAAACTCAAAAATAGTCCAATACTCACCCATACTATTGTTTTATTTTTCATGTTAAATTCCCCTAATTTATTAACAATCGTTAATGATTATATAATATAAGTAGTATATATATTTTACTCAGTTCTCAATCGGAGTCCATAAAAAAATTTTAGATACTCCACACTATCTATTATATTGCCCCATTTCTTCTAAAATGAGAAAAGGTGTATCATGAAAACCTAGTTTTTTATAAATTTTTTTTGCCAGATCATTGTCTTTTAACAGGTAAAGACGTAACGCAAAGATATCTAGATCTTGAGCCATCTGTTTGATCTTTTGCATGAGAGCCGTACATATTCCTTTCTTCCTCCACGGTTTTTTAATATAAACCCGGTGGATCCACCAAATGGTTTGATTTCTCCAATCACTCCATTCGCTGGTGATAAAAAGTTGACCAATGATTTTTTCCTCATGTTCTGCCACAAGATAAAATCCTTTCTCTCTATCTGAAAATACTATTTCACTGCCTTTTTGTGCTTCTTTTCTTGAAAGAATAAGATGTTCGGTTTCTTTAGCTAAACAAACATTATTTTCTGCGATTTGTTCTGCATCTGACTGGTGAGCACATCTGATTTTCATCTTTCCAAATAAACTATCATTGCGTTTACACAATATTTTTTTCATCAGAGGTTATTTATTCTTATGATTCTGTTTTGATTGATAATCTTGAATTGCTTTTTGAAGGGCACCAGTAGCTAGATTCGAACAATGCATTTTCACTGGTGGAAGCCCATCCAGTTCACCAGCGACATCTGCTTTAGTGATAGCTAATGCTTCCTCAATGGTTTTTCCTTTCACTAGTTCAGTGATCATGCTACTAGTAGCAATAGCAGCAGCACAGCCAAAGGTTTTGAATTTCACATCACTAATTCTGTCGTTCTCTACGGTGATATATAGCGTCATCACATCTCCACAGACAGGGTTTCCCACTTTCCCCACACCATCAGCCTCTTTGATTTCACCGACATTGCGTGGATGCTGAAAATGATCCATGACTTTTTTAGAATACATACCCATACTGTTTCATCCCTTGTTTTTTTTCACAATATATCCTTTTAAATATTTACTTATTTTTCTCCCATAAGGGAGATATTCTTCGCAGTTTATCAACGATATCTGGAAGGATTTCAAGAACATAGGTCATTTCTTCTTTTGTGTTTGTTCTTCCCAGACTCAGCCGTAGTGATCCATGTGCATCAGCTGCATTTAACCCAATCGCGAGAAGCACATGTGATGCTTGTAATGTCTGTGATGAACAAGCTGATCCAGTGGAGGCTGCAATTCCTTTTTCATCAAGACTAAGTAAAAGTGATTCTCCTTCAATAGCGGTGAAACGAAAATGAGCATTGTTTACTAATCGTTTTGTCGGATGTCCATTCAGATAACTTTCTTCAATAGAAAGCACCTCGTTGATGAGCAGATCTCTTAATCTTTGAATATAGTTCATATCTTTTTTCAACCGCTGAGATGAGAGTTCACAGGCTTTTCCCAAACCAACGATTCCAGGAATATTCTCAGTGCTACTCCGCAATCCTTTTTCATGACCACCACCATGAATAAAAGGTGTAAGCTTCACCCCATTTCTGATAAAGAGAGCACCTATTCCCTTGGGTCCATACATTTTATGTGCTGAAAGTGATAACAGATCGATATAGGCCTGGTTGACATCAATCAATGTTTTTCCTATGGCTTGCACCGCATCAGTATGAAAAACAACATCATGTTTTTGAGCAATAGCTCCGATTTCCTTGATGGGTTGAATGGTGCCAATCTCATTGTTGGCATACATGATACTAACGAGAAATGTATCCTTGCTGATTGCTTGTTCAACCTCCTCGGGATCAATCAGACCATATTTATCAACAGGTAGATACAATACATTAAATCCTTGTTCTTCAAGATGTTTACAGGTTTGAAGAACTGCTGGATGTTCAATTGCAGAAGTAATGATATGAGGCCCCTTTGTGTTTCGTTTGTTTTTATGTTCATAAGCAACACCTTTTATGGCAATGTTGTCTGATTCGGTTCCACCAGCAGTAAATATGATCTCATCCTGGTTTGCGTGAAGTAATTGGGCGACTTGCCCTCTTGCTTCTTGTAATGCCGCTTGAGCGTTTTCTCCAAAGGAATGTAGTGATGAGGGATTACCAAAATGTTGAGTGAAATATGGATTCATTGCTTTAACCACCGCTGGATCCACTGCGGTGGTAGCCGCATGATCTAGATAAATGGGATTCATAGGATGTATTGTGTCTCCTCAAAATACTCTTTTTTACATTAATGCATTTATTCTTTTTTAATAGTCTTATTGGTCTATCACATGTTATAGTGAAATTGAATGCCGCCAAACTCATTTGAATGTACATAAAAAATACTACAATGATAGTGGCTGGTAAGTTATTCTTCTGAGGATGTGTTGTTCGTTCTTGATGCGGAGTCATGATTAGTAGCTGTTTCTTCCCATCGATTATATATGGTTTCAAGCCATGATGGAAGTCCCTCTACTTTTTTGATCATTGCATATTTACTCAGGCGTTGACGAAGATCAACATCATATTTCACTCTGCCCTTTAATAACTCCTTCAACCATCGACAGAGAGATCCGCCTCGTCGGTCCCAATCTGAAAGAATGATGACTTCATTGTATTGTTCACTGATCCAATCGGAGAAATCAGCCAGTGACATTCCTTTGTTAATCGTGATGATCTCCCCGGTTAATCCTATTTTCCGTAATAAAAGACTTTAAATAAAGAAAAATGATGAAATCAATGTCGTTTGAAGACCTACGCGGAAAAGTTTGTGTAATTACCGGGGGGGCCGGCGTGCTGGGTAGCGCCATGGTCAGG
>JAWOBC010000127.1:0-13220 GCA_046498165.1 Thermoplasmatota archaeon | reverse complement strand
GTTTCTCCATTTTCTGCTACACAGCGAACCGTTCCTTTTCCTTTTATTTCAAAGGTTTTATCATGAGATCCATATTCTTCAGCTTTTTGAGCCATTAATCCAACATTTTGCACGGTTCCCATGGTTGCAGGATCAAATGCACCATGTTTCTTACAAAAGTTAACCGTTTCATCATACACTCCAGCATAACTACTTTCTGGAATCACGAATTTGGTATCATATGTTTTCCCATCTGGACCCCACATTTGACCAGAATTTCTAATTGCTCGGGGCATTGATGCATCAATGATGGTATCACTAGGAACATGTAAATTGGTAATTCCTTCATCTGAGTTTACCATCGCAAGATCTGGTCCCTTCTCATAACAAGCTTTGATATCAGCTTCGATTTCTTTTTGTTTATCATCAGGCAGCTCTTTGATTTTATCATAGAGTTCACCAAGTCCATTGTTTGGACTGATACCAAGGTCTTTGAAGGTTTCACCATGTTTGTCAAAGACATCTTTGAAATAGGTGGAGACCACATGACCAAAAATAATCGGATCAGATACTTTCATCATGGTTGCTTTCAAATGCACTGAAAATAAAATGTCTTTTTCTTTAGCATCTTTTATTTGTTCCTCAAGAAATGATCGAAGTGCTTTTTTCCGCATCACTGCTGCATCAATGATTTCTTTTTCATCAAGCGGAAGTTTTTCTTTCAGAACAGTTTTGTTTCCTTGTTCATCCTCATACACGATTTGTGCTGTTCCCACTTGATCTTTCGAAACGGTCATTGATTTTTCAGTTGAGCGAAGATCACCATGATCCATGGTTGCAACATGAGATTTTTTATCCGGAGTCCATTTTCCATTGTCATGGGGGTTGTTTTTTGCATAGTTTTTCACTGGTTTTGGCACTCGTCGATCGGAATTTCCCATTCGAAGCACTGGATTAACCGCGCTTCCTTTTACCACATTAAATCGTGCTTTGATTTTTTTTTCTTCCTCATTTTTTGGTTCTTCTGGATATGATGGAATATCATAGCCTTTCTCTTGTAATTCTTTGATAGCAGCGTTTAACTGTGGAACAGAGGCACTGATACAGGGAAGTTTAATGATATTTGCTTCCGGTTTTTTCACTAGCTCCCCGAGTTCTTCTAAATCATTTGATTGCTTTTGTTCTTCAGTGAGATTATCTGGAAAATTAGCGATAACTCTTCCAGCAAGAGAAATATTTCGTGTTTCAACAGAAACGCCAGCAGCACCAGTAAATTTCTTTAAAATTGGAAGAAAAGAATAGGTAGCTAGTGCAGGTGCTTCATCTACTTTTGTATAAATGATTTTTTCATCAGATTTGCTCATAATATGTTTCTCCATTCTTTTTATTCTACCTTTTCTGGTTTATCTGGAACATCGTACAAGATGTCATCCCATGGATGTCTATACAATGGTGTCTTCAATCGTTTCTGATCAAAGAAATGTCCCATGAATCCCATGGTTCTTCCGATGATGAAAAACGCATTGAAAAATCCCATGTCAATCATTTCTTTGATCTCTTCATCAGTATATTTCAAGTTTTTCAGCATATCTACGAACAACACACCAATGGTTCCATCTACATTCAAAATCAAGGTGTTCTTTTTCATGGTCGTTACATCTTGCACGGCAAGAGCATAATCAAGAAGTGGATGTTTCGGGAAATGTTTTTTGGCAAAGTTAATCATGATTTCTACCCGTTCATCTGGGTTATCGATGCTGTGTATACGATGACCGATTCCTTGGATCCGAACGTTTTTCTCTTTCATGTCATCGACGAAATCACGTGGTTCTAAATCATGTTCAAGTCCATAGGAGAAATGTTTCGCTGCTCCATTTACTGCCCCACCAAATCGTGGGCCAATGGTAACCATGCCACTGATGATGGATTCAATGAGATTCTTTCCAGCACGAGCGGTGACAATGGTATTGTGTGCACCTGATACAGCTGGGCCGTGATCCGCAACGATTTGTATCACAAGTTCAATGAAATCACGAGCATATTGAGGAAGGTCTTTTTTAAACCAAAGTAATCCCAGTACGCCACCGATACCATAATCTTTTTTGATGACTTCATCAATGGGTACACCACAGTAATTGTGGACTTCTCCTGTTTCATCACAGATGGTTGAAATAAAATTAGTTGGTTTTCTCACCAGATTTTCTGCAACGGCTTGTTTGTAGTCCATAGGTATATGTGGTGGACTCGGTTCATCGATTTCCTCGATCTTTCCTTCTTTTTTGAGTTTGTTATAGGTTTGTTTAATTTTTTCCCCATAATCATCAAATGATTCGGGAACAACTGCTCCTGCATCACGAAGTGCTTGATTTTTTGCTGGAGCGGTATCTGCTTTTGAATCTGCTTTTGCACCAGCATGACCAAATTGCACACCACCAGGTAGCATTTCTGCACAAGTACCCGTTACCCACATCACCAGTGGTTTGGTGATACGTCCGTCTTTGAGTGCTTCCACGATTTCATATTCATCTTTTCCTCCGACTTCACCAAGACAAACCATCATCTTAATATTCGGATTCTCTTCGAATCGTAGCAAATGATCAATCAAGGTTGAAGCAGGATACACATCTCCACCAACAGCATACCCTTCATAGATACCATCGGAGTTTCGAGAACAAATATTATATCCTTCATTTGAAAGACCACCAGACACAGAGACAAAACCAACCGATCCTGGTCGATATAATTTGGTGTCTTTGATGTTTTGCATGGTTCCAGCGGCATTTCCGATTTTAAAGCAACCTGGTTTGATACCACCAACGGTTGCCGGACCAATCACCCATTTGTTCTTTTCTTTTGCAATCTTTGCGATTGTTCGCACGTCTCGTTGTGGCACTCCTTCAGCGATCATTACGATGGTGCGAATGGTTTTTGTTTCAAGAGCATCCATGGTGCTTTCAGCAGCACTTCTTTCTGAGGCAAAATTAACCATGACATCTGCTTCTGGATGAGCTTTTACTGCTTCTTCAATACTAGTATATCGGGGTAATCGGATCTCTTTTGTTCCCCAAAATAATTGGTAGTAACCACCTCCAGTTGGAGTAATGAATCCAGCTACACTTGGTTCATCTCGTTGACTCATGAAATCAAAGTCAAGCATTCGTTGTGCTGCTTTTTGTTGTGATCCAAAAATAAATGCTTTGGTATTTTTATCAAACAGTTCGTAATCTTTCATTGTTTTATGCCTCCTTTCCAGTAAGTGCCATTGACACAATACGGGTCATATGTGTTTCCGGGCCATAGACTTCAACAGGAAGGCCTAATCGTTTTCCCATTCTGCGCATGTTTTCCAGACCTTCTTTGTAGTTTGGCCCACCTCGTCTGACAAAGATTTTTACATTTGTTTTTTTAAGTTTATCAGCGTATTTTTCAATAGCTTGAATAATACCAGTAAATGTTTTGGCAACATCAGTGAAATTAGCAATTCCTCCGCCAACGATCAAAAATTTCGGTCGACCTTTTGGATCCTTTTTTTGTGTCATCAAATCAAGGATTGTCTTTGTGTATTCATATGTTAGCTCAGTGGATGGATTTCCACTATATTCACCATAATTGGCGAGTTCATCAGTAAATCCAAGGTCTGCAACCGTATCAGCATAAATCACACTTGCTCCACCACCAGCAACAAGATTCCAAATCCGGCCATCTGGATTGAGCACGGTGAGTTTTAATGATGCACCAGTTCGTTCATCCAGTTCATCGATGCGTTCTTCCACTTTGGTTTTATTCAGCCCAAATGGACTGGGAAATTTGATTTTGCCCCATTTTTCTGCACATTGGTAGGATGCGTAATCATCGACTTTAGCGACACAATCTAATGGTACGATTTCATCTTTCACAAAAGTAAATGGATTGAGTTCTAGGTATACAAAATGATAATCCACTAGCATTTTGTAAAGTGCTTTGATGAATGATGCTACTTGTTGTTTTTTCTTACCGAGTTCCTTTGGTAAGAATCCTTCTACATCCATGTCATCAATAGTTGTAAGAATAGGGATATCCAGTTCAACCACGCTGTCCCACACGGATTCGATATCGACTCCACCTTTTGTTGAAAAATGAATGGTGTCATGTTCTCGATGTGTGGTAATCGCTAGATAATATTCATCATCATGGGCTACGAATTTTTCCACCAGAAAATGAGTGAGCACCCCGGTTGTTTCACCGGTGGTTTGTTTGATGGTGGTTTTTTTATTCATTCGTTGTTTAATCCATTGTTGTACTTCTTTCCAACTTTTGTTCACATACAACAAATCGTTTTTCCCTCGTTTCCCAAAGAGTTGATCGGGTTTTGCCACGAGTTTTTCTTTTTTCAACCAGGGATTTTCTTTTTCTATTTGTTTAAAATCAGTGTCTGGTCCGATGAGCACTTGATGCGGTTTATAGCTAAAAGCTCCCTCTGAAAATTCAGCGAGACCTTTTGCCATGATTCGTTTCGCATCATATTCTCTTATGCCTTTTTGTGCCATAATTTACTCTCCATTTTTTTTGTCTTAATTTTTTTTATTGCTGTTCTTTCATATATGCAAGTGTTCCACCTGCAAGCAAAAGTTTTTTCTGTCGGTCTGAAAGATTATAAGTGGTTTTGTAGTCGTTTCCTTTGGTTTTGTTTTTGACCATCACTGGTTCTCCGTTTTCAATTGCTTTTTTCAATCCAGTGATTTCGATTTCATCACCTTGGTCGATATCATCATAATCATCTTCGTTTTCAAATTTCAAAGGAACAATACCAAAATTCAATAGATTTGCTTCATGGATACGTTCCATTGATTTGGCAATGACTGCTTTGACTCCCATATACATAGGGCATAATGCTGCATGTTCTCTGGATGATCCTTGACCGTAGCTCCAGCCTCCAATGATGATGTTATCTTTGCCGCTATCTCGGATTTTTTCGGCTCGATCATGAAACGTAGGATCCAACACTTCAAATAAGAATTCAGAATATTTTGGAACGTTTGATCGGTATTTCATTTTACTTCCCGCTGGAATGATGTGATCTGTGGTGGTTTTATCTTCTACTTTGATGGTGACCTCTCCAGAAATCTCATCTTTTAATGGATTACTTGCTGGTGGGTTGCTGATGTTTGGTCCTCGGTATATTTCAACTGAGGGATCTGCATCCTTGGGGAAGATAAACATGCTATCGTCGATGTGGAATAGATCAGGCATGGTTACGCCTGGGTAAGGAATGCCCATTTCTTTAAGGTGTTGCGGTGGAGTAAATTCTCCTGTGAGAACTGCTGCAGCAGCTGTTTCAGGGCTGACCAGATAGGCTTGCGCGCTTTTGGTTCCAGATCTTCCTAAAAAGTTTCGATTACTGGTTCGAAGAGTGATGGCATCGGTTTTTGGTGCTTGACTGTTGCCAATGCAGAATCCACAAGCACTTTCAGCAATTCGAGCTCCAGCATTAATAAGGGAGGTAAGTCCTCCTTCCATACTAATATTTTGTAATACTTGTCTTGATCCGGGTGCCACAACAAAGCTGACATCGGGGTGAGCTGTTTTTCCATCAACGATTTTTGCAACGGTCATCAGATCTCGATATGAAGAGTTGGTGCAGCTACCAACGGCGACTTGATCAACTTTCATTCCTGCTAAATTGTCAATGGTTTCGATGTTTCCTGGACTGTGTGGTGTTGAAGCGAGTGGTTCGATTTTTCCTAAATCAATTTCCACGACCTGGTCATATTCGGCATCATCATCAGCTTTCATTTCCACCCACTGATCCTCTCTATTTTGTGATTTGAGAAACGCTTTAGTGATTTCATCACTGGGAAACACTGAGGTGGTGACGCCACATTCTGCCCCCATGTTAGTGATGGTTGCACGATCGGGAACAGAGAGATTTTTTACCCCAGGTCCACCGTATTCAAAGACATATCCGACGTTTCCTTTAGTGGTGAATTTTTGAAGCATGGTCAGAACCACGTCTTTTGCACTGACCCATGGTCTGAGTTTTCCAGTGAGATTTACCTTGATGACCTTTGGATAGGTTAAATAGAATGGACCTCCGGCCATTGCTACTGCAACGTCAAGTCCTCCTGCTCCAATAGCGATCATTCCAATGCCTCCACCGGTTGGGGTGTGTGAATCAGAGCCTAGGAGGGTTTTTCCTGGTCTTCCAAATCGTTCTAAATGAACTTGATGACAAATTCCATTTCCTGCTCTGGAATAGATGATTCCGTATTTGGCAGCCACGGTTTGTAGATATTTGTGGTCGTCTGCATTTTCAAATCCTTGTTGGACAGTGTTATGATCAACATAGCTTACGGATAGTTCTGTTTTTATCTTTGGCACGTTCATAGCTTCAAATTGAAGATATGCCATGGTTCCTGTTGCGTCCTGTGTAAGTGTTTGATCGATTTTTATTCCTACTTCCTCCCCTGGTTTTGGGGTTCCGTCAACAATATGTTTATCTAATATTTTTTCAGTTAATGATTTTCCCATGTGGTATCATCTCTCTATCGGGATTTTTTTGCTGTGAATATATGTATAATTAATAAATCTTTTCCCCTTATATTCGGCAATTAACTAATCTGAATTATATTTATTTGTTATTTAGAGAATTTCATAGGTTTTTTTACTCATTATAACGAAAAGTAGTTTCTTTTTTAATAAAAATGAGAAAGGTATATAAAACCTTTTTATCATTACGGTGGGCTTGTGAATCGATCTGAGCTTACAAAAAATGAACAGAAAGTCTTGTACGGACTGATTTGCCTGCCATCGAAAAATGACAGTGATTTATCATCTATTATAGATGTAAAACTATCTACCTTTACTTCAATTAAACGTCGATTACTAGATCAGGGAATATTCAAACAGTACACTGTTCCTGTATTAAACAAACTGGGCAGTGAACTGTTAGCAGTGATTTACACCCAATTTAATCCAGTTATTCCACTAGACGAAAGGGTGAAAACCACCAAAAAAACTATTGAAGTGTTCGATGAAATCTTTTTTTCTGCTGGTGAACAAGAAAAGGGTTTTTCCCTTAGTCTTTCCAAAAATTATTCAAGTATCGGGCGTATTAATGAGATACGTACAGAGACCTTTGGTAAACTCGGTCTTCTTGAAAAGGAATACCCCTCTGAGGTTATTTTTCCTTTTGAGATTAGTTCAATTAAACGATTCTTAGATTTTAGTCCTTTAATAAAAAATTACTTTAATATCGATGGGCTTCAAGTTGAATGCGATAATAAGATTACCTTCTCAGGAATTGATAGAATTCAACTCTCTGATAAGGAAAAAGAGGTTTATGTTGCATTAGTAGAAACACCAAATGCGACAACTCAGTATATTGGAAAGCATGCCGGGCTTTCTCGACATACTATTTCTCGGATGAAGAAAAATTTTTTCGATAAGGGTTTGCTTAAATCAATTACTGTTCCTAATCTTCAAAAGCTTGGTTTTGAGATGCTTGCTTTTTATCATATTAAATTTAATCCAGCAAAAGCACCCTCTCAAAAGGATATTGATTATTTAGATTCTTCTTCCACGGTGTTTTTTGCTCGAAGGGAATTTGAAATGGTTTTGATCTCTGCTTATCCGACATATCAAGATTATAAGACGGATAAAATGGAAAAATTCCGGTATCTTAAGGAAAATAATTTTATTTTGTATACTCCTTTGGTTCGAAAATATATGTTCGAACGGATGGCTTTTATAAAGAAATTTAATTTTTCACCCATTGCTCAAAAAATAATCAATAATTAGATAATTATTTTAAAATAATGTCAATTGTTGAAAAATAATTCAATTATGAAATAGTGAATGATATGCATTTATTAACATGAATACGGAAATAATGATGTCAGATTGTTATTTTGTAAAAAAAACTGTTCATACATGTAACAGCATCCCATGCATAATATGAAAAAATACTTATACTGTAAGAGTATTCCGGCACCTCCCCATATAGGGAAATGGAACGCCTCATTCATACCATTGAATATTAAGAGGGGGAGATTCCACCATTGAAAAAACCACTATATGAGGGTAGAAATGAGCAACATAATAATAAAAAAATTAAGAGGTTGGAATGAATGCCAGACGAAGATATTACCGTTTTGATGGACGAAAAACGGATTTTTAAACCATCAGAAGAGTTTGTAAAAAAGACAAACGTAATGCAGTGGATGAAAGACCATGACATCAAAACTCTTGATGAACTTTACAAAAAAACCGAGGACTATGAATGGTTCTGGGAAGAAATGAGCAAGGAAATCCTGAATTTCTATGAACCATATGACAAGGTCTTAGAATGGGATTCACCATTTGCAAAATGGTTCGTCGGAGGAAAATATAATATTGTCCATGATGCACTTGACAGACACGCAAAAGGACCAAACAAAGATAAAGTTGCCTATTATTTCGAAGGTGAACCTGGAGATACAAAAGAAATCACTTATTATGATTTATATGTTGAAGTCAACAAACTAGCAAATGCCATGAAAAAACTTGGCATTAAAAAAGGAGATCGAGTTGGCATTTACATGCCAATGATTGCCGAACTTCCAATTGCAATGCTTGCAACCGCAAAACTGGGCGCCATTCATTCTGTTGTCTTTTCTGGTTTTAGTGCACAAGCCTTCAGAGACCGGGTCAATGATTGTGAAGCAAAACTGGTCATTACCTGCGATAGCTTTTATCGACGTGGCAAAAAGGTTCCATTGAAAAAACAAACAGATGAAGCACTTGAAGATGCACCAACAGTTGAACATTCCATTGTCTACCAACGAACTGGCGATAAGGTCAACTGGGAAGATAACCGAGATCTCTGGTGGCATGAAATCACCGAAGGTGAATCAGAAGAATGCGAAACTGAAAAAACCGATGCAAACGATCCATTATTTTTCCTTTATACCTCTGGTACAACAGGTAAACCCAAAGGAATCGTTCATGCACATGCAGGATATGCACTGGGAACTGCTGCCACACTGAAATGGGTTTTTGATATCAAAGATGACGATGTTTATTGGTGTGCTGCTGACATTGGTTGGATCACGGGTCACTCCTATATCGTCTATGCACCGCTCATCCTAGGATCAAGCTCGGTTATCTATGAAGGAGCACCAAATCATCCAGGTCCGGATCGATGGTGGGAGATTACTGAAAAATACAAGGTTAGTGTGCTTTATACTTCACCAACCAGTGTGCGATTATTCATGAAATTCGGGGAAGAATGGCCCGCTAAACATGATTTAAGTTCACTACGACTGCTCGGATCTGTTGGAGAACCAATCAACCCAGAAGCATGGATGTGGTATTACAAACATATTGGTGGAGAACGTTGTCAGATTATGGATACTTGGTGGCAAACAGAAACCGGTCACTTTGCTATAACTCCATTACCACTTACACCATTAAAACCAGGTACAGCTACCAAACCATTCCCTGGTGTCTCAGCAGATGTCTACAATGAACAAGGTGAACCAATCAAAAATGCTGGTGGAAATCTTGTGTTAACTCATCCATGGCCAGGTATGCTTCGTGGAATCTACAAAAATCCAGAAAGATATAAAAACACCTACTGGAGCAAGTTTGATGATATCTATCTAGCTGGCGATGTTACCCGTAAAGATGATGATGGATACTTCTGGATACAGGGCCGAGCCGATGATGTGCTGAATGTTTCAGGTCACCGCATTGGTAACAGTGAGGTTGAATCCGCATTAGTGAGCCATGAAAAAGTCGCTGAATCTGCAGTGGTGGGAAAACCACACGATTTAAAAGGAGAATCTATCACCGCATATGTTGTGTTACGATCAAACATTGAGCCATCTGATGCACTTAAACAAGAACTACGTAACCATGTTGGTGAAGAGGTGGGAAAAATCGCCCGTCCCGATGAAATCTGGTTCGTCTCAGATGTGCCAAAAACCCGCAGTGGAAAGATCATGCGCCGGGTTATTAGATCAAAAGCTCTTGGAAAAGATGTTGGTGATATTTCCACATTATCTAATCCAGAAGCTGTTGATGAAATAGATAAGGCTCAATAAAAATAAGCCTTTCTTTTCCTTTTTTTCTTTTTTTGGTTTTTTTAATGCAAAATACTTAAGGTTGAATATAGCATTCCCCTTTTTTGATAGATGATGGATGAGGCTCAGTTGGTCGATGGTATTGTACAACTGATTAAAAAAGCGGAAACTATTCTTCCAGATGATGTTTATCTAGCTTTACAGCATGCCCATGAGATCGAATCTGGTATTGCAAAGATTCAGCTTAGAAATATCTTAGAAAATGTAAAAATTGCAAAAAAAACAGGTCGGCCTTTATGTCAGGATACAGGGGTACAAACCTTTTTCCTTAAAATCGGTGAAGATTTTCCATATATCGGTCAGTTGAAATCCATTCTTATTCAAGCAGTGAAAAAAGCCACGATATCTGTTCCTCTGCGACCTAATTCTTTTGATCTTTTCACTCGTAAACAACATAGTGATAATGTTGGTGATTATGTCCCTGTTATAAATTATGATTTTGTAAGTGGAGATTCTGTCCAAGTAACTGTCGTTCCCAAGGGAGGTGGTAGTGAGAACATGAGTAAATTGGTAATGCTCCGCCCCTCAGATGGTCTTAAGGGCGTAAAGGAATTTGTGGTAAAGGAAATGATTCAAGCTGGTGGAAATCCCTGTCCTCCAACGGTCGTTGGTGTTGGCATTGGTGGGGGAGCTGACCTGGCCATGAAACTGGGCAAAATTGCATTACTTCGACCCGTGGGCCAACGTCATCCTAATCCATTAGTATCAAGACTTGAAAAAGATTTGATAAAAACCATAAATGAAAGTAATATTGGACCTATGGGACTTGGTGGAAAGACAACGGTTCTTGATGTCCATGTAGAAAAGGCTCCTCGGCACCCTGCAAGTCTACCAGTTGGAATGGTAGTTCAATGCTGGGCTGATCGAAGAGCAACCGCGATCATACAGAGAAATGGTGATTTTGAGGTGATGTAGACAGATGAATATTCAGCTTAAAATACCGGTGACCTATGAAGAATTATCAGAGCTTTCTGTAGGGGATAGTGTTTCTCTCTCAGGGCGGCTCTGTACTGTTCGTGATGAAGCTCATCACATCCTTCTTAAAACAACACATAAAAAACTTCCATTAAAAATTGATGATAACGCGATATATCATTGTGGTCCGTTAATGAAAAAAAACAATAACCAATGGAAGGTGATCTCAGCGGGTCCAACGACGAGTAGCCGAATGGAGGCTTTTCAGGTTGATTTTCTTAAAAAATTCCCTCATATTAATGTTATCGTTGGAAAAGGAAACATTGGCGAAAAAACAAAGAAAGCATTGAAACATCGCGGTGTTTACTTAGTTTATACTGGTGGAGCAGGTGCACTTGCTGCGGATCAGATCAAAAAGGTTATTGATGTTTTTTGGTTGGAAGAACTCGGTATGGCTGAAGCGGTTTGGTTGTTTGAAGTTAAGGATTTCGGTCCATTAATTGTGGCAATTGACAGCCATGGAAAATCAATTTTTGATCGATAAAAAAAATTTTAGTGTTGTATGTCGACTGGTATCTTTTGTATAAGATATCGATGTTTGCCATGTGCCGTTCGAGGAATTTCATCAACGATATTTACGGTGATAATGAATAAATCACCAATTTTTTTGTTGATGTTCTCTTTAAGAATATCTAAATCATTTTTTGAAAAATCTTCTGTTTTTACTGCAGTGATGATGAGTTCTCCTTCTGTTTCTTGATAGAGTTGACATTCTTTTATATGTTCAGTTGATTCAACGATAAGATGATATAATCCGGTTAATGGTATCATATCATTGTTATTTGTGAACAGAAAATCTTGTTTCCTCCCTATGATTTTTTTGATGAGGGGATAGTCTCTTTCACAAGAACAGGTTTTTTTGCTCACTTCAGCGATATCTGCTGTTTTATATCTGATAAATGGAAAGAGATTTTTATGAAGACTGGTGGCAACAATCTCACCGGTACCACCTTCTGTTGTTATTATTTTTCCTTTTTCATCAAGGATTTCCACGATCCCATATTGAGGAAACACATGATAGAGATTACTTTCATCGCAAGTTGTAGCAAACACACATTGTTCCCGATGGCCATATTGATCATACACTCGACACTGATAGGTTTCTTCAAAATAGGTTCGTTGCCAATCAAAGAGTGTTTCACCGTGGCAAAAAATTGCTTTTAGTTGAGGGTATGTTTTATTGTTCCTGGAGAGAAATTGGGTAAGAATCAGTAATGCTGATGGATAGCTTGTAATGAACTTCGGTCGATATGATTCTATTTTTTTGACATAATCATTCAAATCATTATCTTTCATATGAAGACTTGAAAATTCAAGAGTTCGAAGAAATGGATGATGTTTGATCTTTTCTTTGTTTCCAGTTATTGAGATCACTTTATCAGAAGGACGATACCCTGCATGTTCCATGTAGTTTCTATTGAATGCAAAATGCTTTCCTAGCCATCGTGCTTTCTCTACATAAAAAATTAGTGGATTTCCTGTGGTTCCACCAGTTTTTGTCTTCTCGAATGCTTTCGAAGGATAATGCGTTGCTTTTAGTTCATTAAGGTGTGATCTAATATCATCTTTCATTAGAAACGGGATCTGTTTAAGATCTGAGAGAGTCTTGATGTCATCTGGATGAAGTTTATGTTCATCAAATTGTTTTGAATAGAATGGTACAAATTGATATGCCTCTTTTATGATCCTTCTTAGTTTTTGTTGTTGATACTTTTCAATTTGTTTTTTGTTCCATTGTTCTGATGTTTTTAAAAATCGATACCATTGTCTAAATGTTTTTAAAAGGACAAGATATGAAATTGGAAAGAGGTATAGCATTGAATTTTTTTGATAGTTCATCGTTATAAGAATTGAAAACAGTGGGGTGTTCTTATGATTTCTTATCACAATAGTAGACAGCAGAGAACGTAAACTCTTTAACCATCCGATTGTTGCTATGAAAGAGAAGTAATATGGCCTTTGATTTATCAATTGATATTGATGAAACCACAACGGTAATCAAATCATTCATTAAAACGTATGTTGAAAATGCAAAAACCAAGTCAGTGGTATTAGGTCTCTCAGGAGGTGTTGATTCTGCGGTTGCAACATTACTCTGTCAACAGGCCTTAGGAAACAAACAGGTGAAATGTTTGTTTTTGCCTGATGAATCCACACCAAAAAAAG
>JAWOBC010000027.1:0-4272 GCA_046498165.1 Thermoplasmatota archaeon | reverse complement strand
GTGGTCGTGGTTGTGGTCGTGGTTGTTTTGTTTGCAGTGTTTGTGGTGCTTTCTATGTTTTGTTTTTTATTCATGGTTTCTTTTCCTTTCGTGTAAGGGTAAGAACGGTAATCTATCTTCCCTCCGCTTTTCGCCTCTTTAATCCTCTCTTCACCTCTTTAATCCTCTCTTCGCCTCTTTCATCCTCTCTTTTCCTCTTGTCTCTTGTATCGGTATTGGGTTATTAAAACACTTTGTTTTTTTGGAAAACAAAGATGATGATAGGATGTAAGCTTATTTCTTCTCTTTTTATTCCGCATCCTTTTTTTATCTCCTCATTTTCTAAAAAAACCTTTCTTTTCCGATCCATCACCAATCACACGCAAAACCCGTCAGTTAGCAGCCACCTTTTGCGTGCAAAACCTGTCAGCCAAAAGAGAGCAACCATAGCAGCCAAAAAGTCCAATCCCTCATTTCCAACAGAAGAAAAAACCCTCCATCACTCCCATCACCCCCACACACATCAGACGCAAAAGTCACCCTTTACTTCGCAATGCTAACTTTTTTTCCACCTCGCTAGCAAACGCTGCAAAGGTCGTCAGTTCACCCACCTTATTTTGCAGAGGTTGTCAGGTGAATTACGCGCGAAGGGTGTCAGGTAAGCAAGCAAAAATAAGAGCGATACAGTATGACGAATATAACTTGGCACCATTAGTAAGAGCTATGCTATTGTTGCAATCGGAAAAAAAGGCTGACTCATCTTTTACAAAAAATAATTAAGTAGTATTTCATTATTCAACGAATAGAAAATGACAAAAAACAGATCTTTAACTAAATCTCGTGAAACTGCAATAAAAAAATTTTCTTCAAACGTTCATCGTTTGCTAAAAAACAACGTAGTTGATATCATCATTTATGGGAGTGTTGCTCGTGGTGAAGCAACAAATGATTCAGACATTGATGTGATCGTGGTTGTAAAAAGAAATGTGTTTAGGAATCAAATGAAACTTGCTGAAATCGCATTTGATATTCTTTTAGAGACGGGTGAATATATATCTGTTCAAACAATGAAATCTAAAGATCTTAATAGAGAAACCATTTTTTTACATAATGTGAGGAATGATGCCATCCATGCCATATAAAGAATATCTTGATCAAGCAGAAGAAGAACTCAATGCGTCTTATGTTCTCTTGAACGAAAAATTCTATCGAGAAGCAGTTTCAAGAACATATTACAGCATGTTTCATGCAACCCAAGCTCTGCTTGTTCTAAAGGAGATATATCCTAAGAGCCACAAAGGTGTTATACAAAAATTCGGAGAGGAATTTATCAAATCAGGTCTATGAGAAAAGAACATGGGATATATGTTGTCTCAAGCGGAATCGATGAGATTAAAAGCAGATTATGATGTCGGTGTGAAAATTACGAAGGAAGAATGTGAAGAAATAGTAGATAATTGTGAATTTTTCATTAAAAAAGTAAAAGAAATTATCAAAGAAAGTTTAAACAAATCAAAAAATCAACAGAAATAATCTTCAAGAGATCATGAAAAAAGTATGAAACATGATGGTTAGCAATTATTTTTTTGAGTCTGAAAAAAAACCATGATCACATTGGTTGAATAATTCATATACACCAATAATCTAGCCTAATCACATAAAACCGGTCAGTTGAAAAGAAGAAACAGAGTAAAAAATAAATGGTGAAACATGGCTTTTTTCAACAGCATTTGTATTAAAATCAGCGGGTAATTATCATCCTAAGGTTTTTTTCATTGCGTTATAGCACATGGTTCTCCGCATGAATTATCACATTGAAACATTGTAATAAGCAAATTAGTGTTTCATATCATTGATATCAAAGATGAGAAAGCCTTGATCTCTGAGTTTTTGTTTCTGAGAGATGTTTTTGGCAAAGAGACCAAAATTTTCTTTTCTGTTTTTACGTTGCCAATTTACTAGTGTTGATTTTTCTTTGAGATCGTTTAATATCTTTGTTGCTTGAGTGTAAGAAAGATTCTTCCATTTATTTTCAAAAAATGAGATTTCTTTTTTTTGTTGATGAAGACAGATGAGATCGATTTCTTCTGTTTTGTGCCACCATCGTCCACTTTTATTGAAATCGATGAAGGAGTGCTGGCGAACGAATTGTTTGACGATTTCCTCAAAGATAGGACCCATATATCTCGGGTTATCCTGCTGTATGAGTTGAAGGACTCTGTCTGGTTGTTCTTCGATTTCTTCTTTGTATGGGTAGACATAGCTGAGCCAGAAGCGGAAATAGTGGTCATTGACGATATATAAAAAATTGCGTTGTTTCATGGGTTCAGTGATAGGGTATTCTTTTCGGACGAGTTTTAATGTTTCAAGGACTGAGATATATTTGTTGATGTTGGTGATATCTACATGGGATTTTGTTGAAATCTCTGAAAGTTTGGTTGCTCCATCAATCATTGCTTTTAGAATATTAAAATAGGTGTTGGGTTCGCGGAGTTCTTCCTTGAGGAGTATTTCGGCTTCTTGATAAAGGATGTTTGATGTGTTGAGGAAGGTGTTTTGGATGTTTTCTAGGAAGGTGTTGTTATCGTTGAATTCTTTGAGATAATATGGTATTCCACCAGTGGCACCATAGGTTTTGAAGAGATTTTCTTGATTATATTTGGGGAGAAAGGATGAGATATGTTTGATTTTTATTTCTTCGATTTTGAACTGAGCAGTTCTTCTTCCATAGAGTGGGCTATGATAGCCAAGTATTTCAGTTTCCATCATTGAAACTGAGGAACCGGTCAAGATCAACATCACTGGTTCATGTTGGAGGTGTTCATCCCATATTCCTTGAAAGATAGATGGGATTGGTTTGTAGCTGTCGATGAGATAGGGGAATTCATCGATGATGATGATTAATTTTTGTTTTTTGCTGGTTTTTTCCATGATTTCTTTGAATAAGATTTCAAAATCAGTGGTTTCTTGAAGGTAGATATTGAATTTTTCTGAGATTTTTTTTCTGAATCGATCTATTTCGAGTTGGATTGGTTCTTTACGTGCAAGAAAATAGAAATGTTTTTTATTTGTTGAGAATTGTTTGATGAGTTCTGTTTTTCCGATTCTTCTTCGTCCATATATGATGATGAATTCAGGGTGAGGTGATTGGTATTTTTCATTAAGGAGGCGAAGTTCTTTTTGCCGGTCGACAAATTTTAGTAACATGTTACTTAGTATTATGTTACTATATTATAAATGTTTGGGGGGTTTTGTTCCATAAAGCAGAGGATTTCTATGGATGCATCAAGGATATGTTTTCAAACGGATCTGGTCAGCTTCCTGCATAAAGGACCTCTGCATTGGAAACGACTTTTTCACGGAAATATCTACTCAGATCAGCTGGTGTTCTCAAATCAATTTTTCTTCCGTTGAACAAAGTGGATAATTGTTCTTGCATTCGATGCAGATCAAAAAAACCTGGTGTATGACCTTTTTCAAATTCCACAAGGATATCGATATCACTATCAGAACCAAAATCATCTCGAAGAAAAGATCCGAACAATGCCAATTTTTTGATATGATATCGTTGGCAATATCGTTTAATTTGCTTCTGCGGGATGTGTATATTATGCATCCTCTCTGACTTAGTCATACAATCAATATTCATATTCATTTTTGAATGTAAAAACGTTTCCCGAAAAAAACAATCTCAGACTCAAAAAACGCTAACTTTTCATCCACTTCTCAAGCTAACTCTGCAAAACTCATCAGTTCCCCCTCTTTTTTTGCAGAACATGTCAGGTCAATTACGCACGAAACGTGTCAGCTAAAAGGTCTTCGGAGAAGCAGATTATCACTCTTTGTTAATCTCATCAAAGGGGCAAAGAAAAAATTCTATTAACCTTGTTAAAAATATTTATATAATCTTGAAAGCTAAATTATAACTAATGAATGAGTTCAACATTATCATAGAACAAGGAGAAGATGGTTATTTTATCTCAGAGGTCATCGAGCTACCTGGTTGTCATACACAGGCAAAATCCATGGATGAACTGATCAAACGGACCAAAGAAGCAATAACACTTTTTCTCGAATCTCAAGAAAAACCGGTTAAGGTTATGAAAAAATTTGTTGGTGTGCAAAAAATCGCGATCTAAGATGTCATCATTACCTGTTTTATCTGGAAGAGAACTCATTGTCATTTTACAACGCTTACTTTTCATAGTGAAAAAGTAATTAAATCCATTAAAAGAAAAGAAGACATCTATCATGGGCCATATGTAGAAAATGCTCCAGATCTTGTATTGTTAC
>JAWOBC010000099.1:0-3979 GCA_046498165.1 Thermoplasmatota archaeon | reverse complement strand
AATCAGACAAATGCTTAATACGCACAATATCCCTTGGCAGACAGGTGAACTAGGCAAAGTAGACAAAGGAGGCGGTGGTACAGTTGCAAAGTTTTTCTCACGAATGGGAATGACCGTTCTTGATCTTGGCCCACCAGTGCTCAGCATGCATTCACCATTTGAAGTAACCAGTAAAGTAGATGTTTATGCATCATTTCTAGCCTATCAGGCATTTCTTTCATCATAACAAGAAAAAATAATTCTTTATGCGGCAAAATAGGGTAATAAAAAACTTTTAATAAATCTTAAAGAAGGGAAATAACAATTGTTAAGTTTTATATACAATGGACTTATATAATATAATCACAAAAAGTAAGGTGGAAGCAAAAAGTGAATAAAGTCCAGATAAAAACACTCTGTATATTACTCTTTGGTTTAGTTCTACTCCCCTCATTTCATGTTGAGTTATCAACGAATGCAGCAGCATTTTCAACAGCACCAATCAATCAGTTACCGCAAGATTCAATTAGAATATCTTTAGAAGCACCATCATTTCTCATAAAAGATAATGAGGGCGAAAAAACAAGTATTGAAATGGATGAGTATGGATCATTGCTAACACCAGGATATCCACGATTACCATCCAAAGTGTTCACCATCGCCATCCCAAGAAACAAAGAAATCATCTCAATCAAACCTATCACCATTATTTCTGAACGGCTCCCTGGAACCTATTCTATCATGGACGTTGGTGAGTTCTATCAACTTGGAGTCTCGCTCAATCAAAGCCAGTTGATCTCACCCCCCGATATCCCAACTCAGTATCCAGCATCAATTTGGTCGCTTGAGGGGCAAGGAACATATGGGAATTGTGATTATGTTCAAATCCGTTTTACCCCGTTTACTTACGAATCATTACCAAAATCATTAATCTTTCATAAGCAAATCACCCTTGAAATTACCTACATACCAAAAACAGAGGACAAAATCCAATATAGAAACATGGAACATAATGAACATGCTTCCTCCATCATCAGAAATTATGAAAACATTAAATCAAGTTATCAACAAAATTATCAACCAGAAAAAAGCGAACAATATGATTATTTGATCATCACATCAGAAAATCTGGCCCCCTCGATTCAATTCCTAAAATATTGGAGAGAAATAACTGGTTTTTCAACAAAAGTAGTATATCTATCCTGGATACTTGATCACTATGAAGGGGCGGATACTCAGCAACAAATACGAAACTTCCTCATTGATAAATACGATCAATGGGGTTTACGATATGTTCTCATCGTTGGAAGTAAATCATCAATTCCGATGAGATATTGTTACCCTGATAAAGATAATCATGCTTATAGTGGGAAAACACCAACAGATTATTACTACGCCGATTTAACGGGAGATTGGGATGCGGACAACGATGGTTTTTATGGTGAAAAAAGCCAGGATGAACCTGATTTTCTTGCTGAACTCGCTGTTGGAAGGATTCCAGTTGACAATCCAGCTATTGTTGATGAAATCTGTCAGAAGATTATAGAATTTGAACAAACAGATGGCTCATGGAAAAAACAGGCCTTACTCATCGGTGCATTACTAACCCTAAAAAACGAGGATCATTCAAATTATGATAAGACCGATGGCGCATATCTAATGGAAAGCCTTTCCTCTTCTGTTCTTTTGCCAAATCAATTTCAAACCACCACCTTATACGAAAAGGAAGGATTGAGTCCATCAGGTTTTCAATGTGATCTTGCTCTCAGTTTAACAAATGTAACCAATGAATTCTCAAAAGGGTATGGTCTGGTGAACTGGAATGCCCATGGGCTTTCCACGGCAACATACCGATTGTACTGGCAAGATGATGATGGAGATGGAGTGCCAGAAAGTAGAGAAATAGCATCACCTTATTTTATCAGTACTGGCAAAATTGAACAGTTCAATGATGATAAACCTGCCATCGTGTTTTCATGTTCCTGCGAAAATGCTCATCCTGAGTGGAAAAACTTAGGAGCTGAATTACTGAAACAGGGAGCTGTAAGTTTTATTGGCGCCAGTCGAAATGCATGGGGCACTGTTGGTTGGCGTTCGGTTAAAGATGGTGGTTGTACCTCTCTTGATTACCTGTTCACGGATCATTTGATCAGCAATGAAAAAAGTGTTGGCCATGCATTATATGATGCAAAATACGAGTTTTTTACAGAGTATGATACCTGGGGATGGACAAATTATCAGAATCTATATGCATTCAATCTCTACGGCGATCCAGCAACCTCATACGAGACGATCACCTCTTTTCTACCCCCCAGTATTCCTTCTTCTCCTCTGGGACAACAGAGAGGAGTGATCCTTTCAAATATCTCTTTTTCAACCGAAGCAACGGATCCTGACCACCATCAATTATTCTATCAATGGGATAGAGGGGATGGAACAAGGACAGCATGGCTTGGTCCATATGAATCTGGTGAAACAGTGAATATGAATCTGCAATGGGAAAAACCTGGGAACTATAACGTCTCAGTCCGAGTAAGAGATATCACCGGAATGGAAGGTGAATGGTCAAAATCAGTTTCAATTGAAATTGATTCACCACAGATCCAAATTCAGCGATTTGGCTCAGGAATTGGATCCTTTCGGGTGATATTGAAAAATATCGGTGACGCAGAAGCAACAAATGTGTCATGGACAATAAAACTTCATGAAGGTATTCATCTTAACTCTGAAAGGCATGGAATTATTGATTCAATTAAACCTGGAAAAAGAGCAGTGGTAAGAAATCCATTTCTCTTTGGATTTGGATTACCAATGATTACCATTGAAGTTGAGTCGCAGAAAATTGAAAAACAAAAAGAAACCACCACGGCTTTACTAATAGGACCATTCATCATTATTTAACACCGTTGAACATCTGCATCAGAACATATACGATTTCAAAACGGATTGCTAGAAAAACACAGGATGGAGATGTTCCAGAAACCATTAAATCTTTTGGATATTCTACATTGCCTTCTACCCAATATAAAATCTTTAAAAAAAGAATTAAACTCCTGATTATATGTATCATTGCGACTAGGTCATAATTGGTCCAACTTCTCTTTGGAAAATGATATCGGCACTGTAAAAAGATTTTGATAATATAACTGATATTAAATAAAAATAATATTTAATGGTGAGCTTCTTTAACTATGATAATGGTGTGAAGCAACAGAGATAGACCGATGCTGACCAAAACATCTTTAAACGGCTTTGGGACAATATTATTTTTGCTAGGCTTCATCCCAATCAACTTTGAGATCCTCAAGATATCGTAGATACAGTAATCGTTTCAAATTATAAATACAGGTTCGAGCAAAACCCTCATAAAACCTTCGACCTCTTACTTTTCTTGCCAGGGGTTTTGGAAACATTCGAAGATATGTTGAATTCACAGTTTCTGAAATAGAACGTTGATGATATTCCCGCAGCCACTGCTGCGGATCATTGATCAATGCATAATGCATTTTCTTCCAAGCAGGTGATCCCTTGGCTTTAAATGTATCATCTTTTTTTGGATAAATCCGGGGTATACCACCCGCATCAGCGATCGCAGTGGCATTGATTCGTGAGATATATCCTGCATCACCACTCCAAATATCAATGGAATCATATACTGAAGAGACACGGGGTACGGCTTCTTCTAAATATGGTGATTCATGTGCATGAGGATTATCCGTCATGATGAAATCAGCGATCAACTGATACCGACAGCCAACGGTGAGAATTAACTGTTCAAACATGTCTAATTTCCGTTCCTCACCTTTTTTCTTCCCATGTTTCTCATGTTCATAATTATATTTCATCGATGTTGATGCTCCAGTTCCATCCGTTGAAAAATTCTTTTCCTTCTCCTTAACCGGTTGCTGCGTTGCAATGAACAGATGATGTAAGATCTCCTGGACAAACAAATTATCATACGCCCGTTCAATGGTTTTATACGAAAAAGTTTCTGTTATCC
>JAWOBC010000038.1:0-21092 GCA_046498165.1 Thermoplasmatota archaeon | reverse complement strand
AGGGATATGATCGTTATGCATCATGAGTTCGAGGCAACATATGATGATAGAAAAGAATACATCACCTCCACCCTTTTAGAATATGGCATCCCAGAAGGTGATTCAGCAGTGGCTCGAACCGTTGCACTTCCAGCAGCAATAGCAGTGACCATGATTTTAAACAAAAAAATACAGCTTACTGGTGTTCACCGACCAACACTGCCAGCGATTTATAATCCAATACTGGATGAACTTGAAACGATGCAGATTATCTTTGAGGAAAATAATGTACTCCTTCACTAAAAATAATCTTGAACCCCTCTGCTTCTTTTAATGGCAAAATCTTTATATTATTAATCATAATTATTATATTGATAGGGGTACCAATATGAATAAAATTGGACTGATTCTTACCGTTATACTTTTAGTGTCAACAGTTAGTGGTATTGCCCATCCATACCAAGAAGATGAAAGGGATGAAACATTACGTTTATCAGAAAAAATCTCACCAGTTTCTTTGTATCGAATCACACCACTGATACAAACAAATGATTTACCTCATACCGCAGAACTAGTAGGGGGGAATCCCGGTGAATTTCATGATGCATTACTCAATGATCATACAAAACAAGCATTACTAGATAAAGGATATCAACTTGAACTTCTCAGGCAAAACCCACTCATTGCTCCTCAAGACATTGCTGATACATATCATACCTTTGAAGAAATTGGACAAATCCTGCAAACCATGGCTACTACCTATCCAAATATCACTCAATTACATAGCATTGGTAAAAGCTATGAGAACCGTGAGATTTGGTGTTTAGAAATAACTGATAATCCAGGTATTGATGAAGATGAAGCAGGTGTATGTTTTATGGGGCTTCATCATGCACGAGAATGGCCCACCATTGAAATATGTCTCTCCATAGCCAAAGAACTTACTGAAGGCTATCAGAATGATACTACCATTAAAAACATGGTGGATAATAGACGAACATGGATTATTCCCTGTGTTAACCCTGATGGATATGTTTATGATCACGATCTTCACCAAGGGAATAAATGGTGGAGGAAAAATCGTGAATATTTTAAGGAATTCAACACCTATGGGATTGATTTAAACAGAAACTATCCCGGATCATGCAACGGCGATCCTCAAGGAATGTGGGGTTCAAGAGGGATGAGTCATAATCCCTCTACACTTACATACTGTGGTCCAGATCAATTCTCAGCACCAGAAACAGTAGCTCTGAAACAGTTCTTTCTCAATCATATCATTTCTGCCTCCATCTCATATCATACCTATTCTGAACTGGTGATGTGGCCATGGGGATATTCAACTGAGAAACAGACCGATGAATCTGACTACATGGCAGCTATAGGAAACAAAATAGCAGCAAAAATAAAAAAACAAGCTTCCTCTGGAACATATTATCCCACCCAAAGCTCAGGATTATATCCAACAACGGGGGATACTACTGATTGGTTATATGGTTATCATCATTATGTGTTGGGTAGACCCCATTTTGCTTATACCATTGAAGCCTGTAATGAATTTCATCCTGATGCATCGTATCTAGATCAAGTTTGCACAGAAAACGTTGAGGGTGCACTTTATCTTCTCAAAGAAGCACAGAATATTAGTCAACGCACCCCCCGGGTAATACCTCCGTTAATCACTGATCTTTCTGATGAAAATGGGGCTATCACCATTGAATGGGAAACCGTTAATCCATCATCAAATCCAACCGTTTTTGAGGTGCAGGAATTCTCTAACATGAAATATACTAAAGAGAGTGCAGAAGCTGAGGAACCTAATCTCCAACTCGATGGGTTCTTTCAAAGTTCTCGAAGAGCAAACTCTGGATCTCACTCCTATCGATCCCATCTTGATGAAAACATGGTTTCCAGTTTAACCACGATTGATCCTATTTTTATCAATCAATCGATGGATTTTACTTTTTCCTGTTGGTATGAAATCGAAGAAAACAATGATAAAGCCTTTGTTGAACTGAGTACTGATGGAAGAAACTACGATGTTATCGATACGTTCACTGGCTCATCAAATGGTTGGCTACAACGCTCATATTCACTTGATAACTACCTTGGGAGATCAATTTTTATTCGATTCCGTTATTCAACTGATGGACGCATCACTGAGGATGGATTCTTTGTTGATGATATTTACCCAGTTGCAACCTATGAACACATAAAAAGTATTGATGATACGATCACTGAAACATCCTACACCTTTTCAAACAAACAAGATGATCAATACTACTACCGAGTCCGCGGATACAATAATGCCCGTGGCTGGGGTGATTACAGTATGATTGCCTCATTAAATGGGATCACCATCAATAACACTGCACCACTTCCTCCCACGATTACTGGTCCACAACGATCAACACCAAAAACAGTATGCAGCTATAACCTCCAAGCAACCGATCCAGATGGACATCAAATCTACTATTACATCAACTGGGGTGATGGAACTATTGTGAACTGGACTGGACCAGTTGAATCAGGTGAAACAATTATCCTAAACCACACCTGGGTTAAACGAGGAGATTATACCATAGAAGCTCGAGTCAAAGATGAATATAATGCCACCAGCACATGGGCAGAACTATCAGTAGCCATGCCTAAAATCAAGGATCACTGGTCATTGTTCCTGATTTTACAACGGTTTCTGGATCATATTGGAATTGATATCTCTCTTCTTCCTTCTAATTAACACCACCTAATTTTTTTTAATTTATTTGTTATTTGGTTTTTCCCAAACAGATTCAGACAGTATAAATACAAAATCAAACTATTTCCTGTTTAAGGTGAAAACAAAAATGATACAAAATCATAACAAAATCAGAATAAAACACATCTTTCAAAAGAAACATATTGCACTTGCAATAACCTGTCTGTTCATCGCTGTTTCTCTTACTGGATGTGTTGAAAATCCACCTGAAAACTCAACTGGAACCCGTTTTTCATTTGATGAAAACATGCAAGGATGGCAAAAAGATGGCACAGATTTAGATGATCCACCCATCAACTGGACCGTGGAACAGAGCACAACTATGGCGTATAATGGAACAGGATCGGTGAAACTGTATTTGAACAATATGAATGATGCAGGAAAAATCTGGATGGAAAAAGCATTTTCCGTCACCCCGAACACGGCTTATGAAATCACTGTTTCCTATTATTTTGCCACCCGTGATTTTGGAGAATTCAATCTCTTTAACATCATCTGTGGAGCAACAACCACGGATCCAGAAACCGCTAGCGATCTCATCTTTCAAGATGATACCGGACATCATAATGAAAGCGTGCAAGATGAATATATTTGGTTGGAAAAAGACTACAGTTTCACAGTGATCTCAGATGAAAACGGAAGCATCTATGTCAACATCGGTGTCTGGGGAAACTGGGAAACCCCACGGACATACTATGTGGATGAAGTAAATATCACTATCAACCCCATTTCAGCTGAAAACCTTCCTGATCTCTCTGGATCCTGGACTATTTCTTATTATGACTGGATGGGAAATCTTACCAAAACAGAGAATGCAACCATTGACCAGGAAAACTACACTGTCTCTCTGATCATTGAAGGAGAAACCATCGCACAAGGAATAATACTACAAAACAATCTACTTCCCCCATTCAACAACACGGATTATATCATCAAAGGCATTGATTTCAGAGGCCTCGGAATAGAAACCATCTATGTGTACAACACGAGTTACCTGGAAACCGAAATGCCTCTCTGCGAAAACTGCAACCCCGCAGTCTTTAGCAGATCATAAGAAAAACCGATGTAGTCACCTTTAAAAATAATGAAGCACTTGCTTCATCTCTCTTCTTTCTTTTCTTTTAAGAATTTCCTGCTTATTTAGCCGAGCAAACAATCTTTTTGATTTCTTCGCCTCTTGATGAATCATGATCCTTTCATCCTGTTCATCCACGGATAACAGACCAATTCCCTCTTGATTCAGTTGATCACTTGCTTTTTTCAAAACCAGCTTTG
This sequence comes from Thermoplasmatota archaeon, assembly GCA_046498165.1. Lineage (GTDB taxonomy): Archaea > Thermoplasmatota > E2 > DHVEG-1 > DHVEG-1 > EX4572-165. Next base: position 17,080 of record JAWOBC010000038.1, on the reverse strand, counting down.
TTTTTTTCAAGGGAAATGCAAGATACACAAATTCTGCAGCTAACTGATAGTTTTTGGCTTGAACCAGTGCTTTTTTCCAATTAGAAAGTTTTAACTCAATAGCCACAACGGTATCATCATTGCATGCAACTAGATCTGCCCGGCAAAACCCAATACGCACTTCATGAAACATGGTGAATCCCTCTTGTTCAAAATATGTCTTCACCGGCAGCGTCAACTCCGTTTCATATGAAAAACAATTCATGAACTCATCCTCATTTTCTGCAATATCCATTGATAGACCGTGTCCAAATCATATCCAAACGGGAGCAACAATGATTCCACACAGCGGGACAAAAACCGAAGATACCACAGCGTATCAATGGATGTCTCTTCTGATACGAGTTCAGCGATGCAGACTTTATGTGCAAGGTCCTTTGCATCATGCTGGGTCATACAATACTTCACTGATTGCCCAGGATGAACCATCACCTTCATTTTTCTCAGCTGTAGCAACGCTGCCTTCGCTGCGGTGTTTATCTTGTACTGATCATACTCTTTTGAAATCGTGGTGGTGAACAACAAATCAACCGGAGGTACCTTGTTTTGCATCACCTCCTGTGCAGATGTTTTGGCAACGGAAAGCGCTTCTGGAATCAATTGTTGAAATTCTTCTGCGTTTCTTGCTTCTGCAAACACCTGCAGCATTTTCTTTTGCATCCGGGAAAAAAAGGAAGGCGTGCTATGCTGCCGCAGTTCCATTCCCCGTGCCTTTAGCGTCTGATCCTCAAACAAGCCATAATAGCGATTCAATGCCCCCAATCCTGTTTGTTTACTGGGAAGAAACACAATCCACTGATACTTTCCTTCCACATCAAGCCGCACCCCGGTTTTTTTACTAATCTGCCGGGACAGAAGAAATGGTTGCACCCGTGGCTTTTTCTCCTTGATCCACAAGGAATCCACAATCCCATGCAACACCTCATATCCTGCATGTTCGACCAGCTGCATCGCCGTTAGAAGCATGGATCGACTAAAGGCGGTAATGCTCTCATGACACTCGATACGACCATAGCGAGCATTCCGATAGCCCGTATAGCCAAAACAAACCAATAATATCCATTTCCATGCCTGCTGTAATCCCTGATATCGATTGATATCAAACTGGTTGTTTTTCGATCGGGCTTTAAACAAAAACCGACGTTTGATCACTGGAGCTAACACCTGAGGGATCAGCCCTGTTTTTTTGGTACAGATATGGTACCCGATCTGGGGTACTCGACGGGATGATGAAGGACAACAGGAACATAAGAGGGTTTCCGGGCTAATATTATGATTCACCATGATATTCGGGTACAGGGAAGCATAATCAAGTTCTACCACTGCTTCATGCAATCCCACCACCGGGTCAAGAATCACTCCTCCCCGGTCAGCACAGAGCAGATGTGCTGCTGTCTTCCAACTCTCCGGCTGATTTTTCTTCCAGGGAATAAGATATCCCTGTTGCAGAGCCTTGTTCACCTGCATCTGACTAATCGCGGTTCCTGCGCCAAGCCGAGAGAGCAGTTGAGCAGAAATATTGGCACACCGGGATACATCAAACAAGCCATACCAACCCGCCTCCCGGTAAAAAAAGGAATGTAGCGCATCAATATGAAACCGTCCTCTTAAGGTGTAAAACGCTGGCCGATACAAAATACGCCCATAGCTCATATAGGACTGGTCCTTTTTTCTGGCTACAAGTGCGCTTTGATCTCTTCCCAGCAGAAGATTTTGATCAAGATTGTGTATTTGCGCACGATGAAGTAACAATGGAAAAAGAAAGCTATCTCCCTTTTTAGACAACAGGATATCCGGGTCAACCTTGTGGAGATAACGGAGGCTCTGTAGAATGGTATCAGTTTCGTTTCCCTCTTCGATACGCATCCTTCCCAGATCAATATGGCCGATCGGTTCATTATATGAAACAACATGATGCTTGCTTGCCGTGTTGATATCAACATGCATCAGTTTCAATGGTGGATGAGGATAATCGATGGCCCACTGATCATCGTTGAGGATGAACTTCTGATGATCATGTGAGACAAACGCATTGAAAAATAGATTTTTTTCCTGTAGAAATCGGGTTGGTAAGCGAAGATCCACATTGTACAATTGATAGCGATGAAACTTCCCCCAACTATCAATCATCTGAGCAAGCTGATGAAACACCTCTAGTTTTGTGGGTATGATCTGAAGTACTGGTTTTTCCTTGTCACTTCCTAGCTGTGTTTTTCTCATAGAGTGGATGACCTGATCAACCTGGGGCAGATCCTGCAGCATCCTTGTCATCTTTCTTCGTTCTGATGCATCTGATTTTACAAAGAAACTAGGCTGATATGATTGCTCTATTTTTCTTGCTCCCTTTGATGTACAAAGCCAGATGACCATAACATCTTTATTATAATCTGGGTACACATCAAAAATGAAACCATCAATCATAACCTTTCGATTATCTCTTCGCAACAGTAAAAAATGAAGCATAGCTCGTTGAAACTATTCATTCCTGCTAATTTACCTATGTTGATAACATTAAAGATAATGTTGCCCAGTAATATCGCTTCTTAGCAATTGGTCGAAACTTATTTTTGTAAATCTCCAGTGACTTTTTCCAACTAGGTCCATCATTAATGTACCAATATCCTGCTTTTCTTATCTGCTTCCAAAAATCATATTGTGCAAACTCTGCCAAATGAAGAATAGAAAGATCAGATATTCCAACAGCATGAGCAAATATGTTTTGTCTGTTAAAAATACCAAGAGGATAACCAATATTTATTGATGCAATAGTCCCATCAACTTTTAAAATCCTACCAATGACCGAGGATAATGCAGGCAGCTGTTGATGTGGTGTTTTTTTCTCATTTACTCTTACTTTCTCTTTTAATATCCTAATGCCAAGTTTATCTGATCGTACATCTGCAAACGAAAACCCTCTGTTTCTTATCGCTTGACGACGCCATTGACCAATGAGATGGACAGCTGTTGCAATCTCTTTGTTTGAGTCTATCACCTCAACAGTATGATTTTGTTTTTTGAATTTGTTCAAATGCCATCTTAGATTTGCAAAAGTTGCACCTTGCAGATTCAAAGTATTATCTAGATCGTATGTAGCATAGTTAAGTTCCTTTAGCGAATCAAGAGAAAACAAGCATTCTTTTTGTTTATTTCTTAATTTATTTACTATCTCATCTGAAATATCTCTTAAGAGTATTTGATTTATTTTTAGATGCTGTAACAATGAAGAAAAAACGGGATTGGAGAGTAAATCATTCAAAGAGCAAAGTATGGATTTTGCATCCTTTGAAATCGGACAGGAAAGCATTATATTATCATATTGTCGACCGATGAATGCTGCAAATAACAGTGCTTCTTTTGTCTTGAAAACAAATGAAATATTTGGGTATGGTGCATAATATAGAAAAAAATGAAAAACGCTTTGCTGATAAGGGATGGATTCAGGATGTAATTGATTGGAAGAGGATTTATGCAACTTGAGAGTTTGATTTCTTTTAATAAATTGATTGAGTGATATTATCTTTTCAGTAATAGTATCTTGACTAGAAGGTTGCCAGATTTCATCTATTTTTGATAAATGCTTTGTAATTGATCGCTTCAGTTTTCTTTTCTGCATGAAAAATATATACTCCCTAATTCGAATGAATAGTATCCGTGTTGATTACTACTATATTTCTATAAAAAAGAACTATCTTTCATTTAATCGTAAATACAAGAGAATAAAAAAATAGTATTATTTTGTTATATTAGGAGGATTTTGTTTGCACACTGCAAGTCTATATAGAACCAGACTACTCAATTTCATGACGTTTTATAATGATTTGTAAATGTTTTTTTGTTATTTTTTTTAACTATTCTGCGATATGATTATGTGATTTTCATAATGTGAATAATGACAGAACTAAGGACAGAATGTTAACTTAGCCAGTAATTTTCTCCTACACCAGAGCTGATATAAATCCAAATATAAAATTCAATCCGCCAAGTATTAACACTGCAAGAATGATTACGATCAGTATCCATATTGCAAATTTCAAAAGATACCAACCAATGATAGCAGCTAAAATAATCACAATCAGAAGAATCGGCCATGATGCCTCTATGAATCCTAAAATGATAATATCACATCCAATCTAAGTAAATTATTTTTCCCTTTTTAAAATTTATTGTTTAATAAAGCTCATTGAATTTCCCTGATCAGTACTCAGGACGAGTTTATTAGATTCAGGGAAACGATAATCCAGGGTCATCCCAAATGAACCTGATGAGAATGTTACTGAATTATCACCAACTGAATATTCAAAATCACCGGTCAGTTCAACAATGTCTAAAAAACCATCAACAGGAAGTGAAGAACAACTCCTGAACAAGATTCTCAACAAAGAACCGCAAGATATCAAAAAGAAAATGAAATAAAAAAATCAAAAAAATAAAAACTGCTAAACGCCTCATCATAATATATGTTGGCGAAAAAGCTTTCAACCCTTATAACCCAAGCTTTCACTGGTTCTCTTGTTCACTGTTTTTTCTGCACAATCCAATCAGGTTCTATTGTTTGCTTACTTTTTTTTTCTTTTTTTTTGATTTGCTTTTAGCACTTACTGGTTTTTTCTTAGTAGTCCTGGTTTTCTTTTTCGTTGTTTTCTTCTTTGCTGATGAAGTGCCCTGTTTGTTCCAGTATTTTTTCAGTTCATCCAAACTGACATTCAAGCGAACGGAATCAGAAAAATGATCAATGAAGCCTGGTTTTATGGGAAATACCGACTGAGCAGCATATTTTTTCACTTCAGAAAGATAAGGATCAATCAAACATCCATAATACTGATATGCATTCTCTGATTTCACCCACCCAAACAAGGTTCCAATGCGAGAGCCGGTCTTATCATAGATGCCCTGTTCCATCAACCAATCAAGCGGCCAGCTATATCCTTTAATATTCACCACATCTTTCCAATAGCTGGACAGTTCATCGATGATTGTATCTAAATAGATGACCTCTCCAACATCCTTAATATATGAACTGGCGATTGGAATCAGTTTCTCTGTTCCCCGAAACCAGGTATCACGGACATTTTCATAGGGTCTAATACCAAAGAACCAACCTGGATTGTTCTTATTCCAGCTGGACCAATATTTATCAACCCTTCCAATAATCAGGCCCTGTTTATCATAAATCTCCTTTCCAACCAGTTCAAACGGTTTTGTTATTTGCATTATCCCATCCTCTTATACGAGCACATTGAATACTTATTTCTTATTTATATTTTTATGTTTAATTAACCGATTGTTAATGAAACAATTATATCAACATTTCTTTGTCCAATTTACATGATAAAAAATAACTGATGCCTATTTTTCTTTTTACTTTATCGATCTAAGGCATGTTTTACATAGACCACCAATGCAATCACTGCAACCATCAATCCAAAACTTGCAATCATCTTAAAGGTCACTGAATACGAAGTCAAGGACAACGTTTCTGCGGTATCAAAAAGGAAAACCATGGATTCATTCCACACGCTGAACAGCAAATACCCCTCAGGGATCACCTCGATGATGACTGCAATCCAATTAAACGGGGAAGGAAATTTTGCAAACGACCAACTATCAAACAGCACAATCAATCCCCAGCCATATAGATACAGAATACGTAATGGCCAGAGCACATCAAACTCACCCTGCCACAACAGAATCATAAACACGCCGACAAAGGAAAGAACAGCGGCAAACACCCCAAAGAGAAGATACACATATCCAACCCGTTCAAAATCCATCATCATTTTTTCTAATCAGCTCTTCTCTTTTAAATTATTATGTCTTTTTTGCTGTACTCTCACTTTCTCTTGGTTTTCCTCATCCAAATACCTGTTTAATGTCTGCTCAATACAATCATGACAATACTCATAAAAACCATGCAAACACGTTTCCGTTTTAAAAAACGCATAAATCGGTTTTTCCTTTCCGCATTTCTTACATTTCTTCTTCACCATCATCATCCTTCACCATCTATCAGTTTTTTTTGTTTCCATTCCTCTTTTAAATCCCGTATTGTTCTTTCATGTTCAACAAGAACAGCCATTACCACGGATTCAAACGGATTCGGATTGGACATATTCCCACCTGCTGCTGCATGTTTCCGAGCATGATTTAACAATTCGTCAAATGCCTCTCGGTCCATCTGACGCAACGCTTGTTTGAAATCATGCCATTCCCAACCAAAGGATTCAACCACCCGCCGAAACGTAGGCACTGTTCTCCCCATCTAGATCACCATCCCAAAATCCATCAATGACAACTGACCAAAAACATCATCGATCACCATAGCCATCTTGTTTTTCTTAGGAAACACAATCCGGGTGCAGTTATGTAAGGTATTCATCTGCAATATTTCATCAGCTCGTTCTTGTACCAATGATAACAAATGATTAGTTTGTTGCTGAACTGATGAATGCTGAAAGGTAAGCACACTGACCAACTGATATTGTTTCGTTAACCGTTGAATAGTGGAAAGAACGCTTTTCAACAATACCTGTGATTCATGAAAAGAAACATCTGGATCAAAAAACAAGGTTGGAAAATCGTTTAAAATCACGGTCTGAGGATGATACTGTTTAATCACTGGTTCCATTTGTTCAGTGATCAGAGAACTAAGCTGATGAACCGTAAACGCCCGGCTGATATGAACATGATCAAGTACTGCTGCTATGTTCTGCTCTTTTTGCTTCGCAAGCATACTTAAATGATATGGATTGACATTACTTCCTCCATCAATGAACAAAGTATCACTCTGAAACGTTTCAACGGTATTCACACAGAGCTGATAAGGCAGTCTTTTAATAAGAGAACTTGTGCCAGAGACCCAACTCATCTGTCCTGCTTTAAATCCACCACTAAATTCATCTATTTCTTTCACGGATGATGGAATCCGTATCTCCGGATAAAGCATCTTTTTTTTGTTGTGCTCAATGCGTGTAGATGATGCGTTCTCACAATATGATATTCTCATTGTTTCGTTTCCCCCATTCACGTCTGGTGAATCTACTTTCATATCGTTTCATTTACAAAAAAGAAGACTGGAGACTGCTGAAAGTATTCATTTTTTCTTTCTACGAATACTGGTTTTATGGTTCCTTTTTAAAAAAATACTGAAACAGGAAACCAAGCACAATTAATCCAATCCCCATTAACAGCACGGACCATTCCACATTTACCATCATAAACAAGGCAGAAACCAGGCCAAGAACCGGAAACACAGGAAGTTTACCAATAGAAACCGGTGATTTAAACCCGGTTGCAACCGGTTTTTTGTATCGAACATAAATCACCACAGCATTGACCATGATAAACACAGCAAAAATAGTGAAATTGGTTAGATTAGCAATAGTTTTCACATTACCCAACGACAAAAACAGCATCGATGCTAAAACCACCGTGATAATTGCAATCCATGGGGTTTTTGTTTTCGATGATACCTTCGTAAAAATCTTTGGTAATCCTTTCTCTTTTGCGATTCCATAAACCAATCGTGATCCACTCAGCAACATAACCAATGCAGTGTTAAACGTGGAAAACAATGCAATCACCGAAAGGATAAGAAAACTATTTGATCCAAACACTTTTTCGGCAACCAAAGCAAGTGGTGCCTCAGCAGTTGCTAGTTCCTGCCAGGGAACAACACTGACCGCAGCAATACCTACTAGGATGTAAAACACAGTGGTAACGGCAATGGAAACAAGAATAGCTTTTGGTATAGTCTTTTCAGGATTTTTTGTTTCACTAGCAAGACGAGTGATCCCTTCAAAACCAATATATCCAAAAAAAATGAGTACTCCTGCTTCAATAACTCCTTTCAATCCATTTGCCATTTCTAAATAATCAACAGATCCAACAGAGGGAAGCCCGATAACCATGATGATGAGAAGACCTGCTGCTTCAATCACGGTAAAAAGAATAGTTAATGATGCCGTTTCCTGTACACCAGCAAACAAGACAACACCGATAACAGCCAATGTAATGAAAGCGACCGGAATAACCGGCGTTGAAAAAAGCGCAGCAAAATATCGGGAAAAACCAAGAGCAACCGTGGCACTACCAATAACACTTCCAGCGATGATCAACCAACCGGTTACCCAGGCCAGACGATACCCAAATGTTCCCTCAACATAGGTGTATTCCGCTGCAGCAGAGGGAAATCGTGATGAAAGCTCTGCATAACTTAAGCCCGTAAACGTGGCCACAAGAGCAGCGAGGATAAATGATGCCCATAAGGTGTTTCCACTTAAACCAGCGGCTTCACCGATTAAGACATAGATACCCGCGCCAAGAATAATGCCCACGCTCATCAAGGTGATCTGCCAAAGACTCAATGATCGTTCAAGTTGAACCATGAAATCGTGTAACAGAATTCTTTTTTAAAAATATGTGGGAGATTGAAGAAAAAGATATTTGAGGGATGATATATTCAAGGCAGTGAAGAGCGTATGAACCAGGAAGACATTGTTGATTTTATTTTTGAAATAGGCATGCTGAAACGAGTTTCACGAGAAGGATGGAAACTCATAGGTATAACCAATCCTGAAAGTGTGGCTGAACATAGTCTTCGAGCTGCTCAAATCGGCTACATCCTTGCAACCATGGAAGGATACAATAACCCAGAAGAAATCTGTAGTATGCTTGTCTTTCATGACATTGGAGAATGTCGAATTGGGGATCTTCATAAAGTAGCCAATCGATATGCAACCGCAGATGAAAAACAGGTAGTAGAAGATCAACTCAAAAAGTTAGAGGATACAGGCGATAAGATTTTTACCCTTTGGCAACAAGTAGAAACACAAGACAGCATCGCAGGAAAGATTGCAAAAGATGCAGATCTCTTAGAATTAGCAGTAACTGCCTGTGAATATAAACAAAACGGATATCATGGCGCGACAGATTGGTTACAAAAAACAGCAAAACGAATACAAACAAATGCAGGTAAACAACTACTGGAAGCACTAATCAAAGGGGATTCTAATCATTGGTGGCAGGGATTGAAAAAAATATGAGATGCGTAAACTCTGAGAATACCTTTTATTCTGCAGAGGAAACCAAACGGTTTTGCTTCTAAATCTCTTCATCTTTTCGAATCTGATATAACAGTTCACGTTCATCTCTAGTCAGAAACTCAAATTCCAAATAGGTTTTTTGCCAATCTTTCATACGGTATCACCATTATGACTACGATCAATATGGCCAGGAGGAAAAAAGGATGGTGGATACATCCTCACTGGCACATTCCAATCTAGTCGTTTATCTCAAAAAAAGCATGATGTATCTTTCATTAAAAACAAACAAACAGTTCATTGAAAGTATTAAAAAAAAATTTTTGAAAAATCGATTAAATCAGCACAAAAACTGATAAGTATCGTTCTTTCAAAACAAAATATTATCTGGCTTCTAATAATGCATCGATTTTTTTTGCGATCTGATCATAAGAATAATGCGATTGTTTTTTCTGCTCGATTTTTACTTGCTGGCAAGGTAAAATAAAACATTGTCCCAGTGCCAAGTCCTTTGCTTTCCGCCCAGATTTTTCCATCATGTTTTTCAATAATCCGTTTGCAAATAGACATACCAAGGCCATTTCTCTCAGAATTATGCCGACTTTCATCAGCTTTATAATTTTTATCAAACACAAGATGAAGCTGATCGTTGGTCATTTCCGGTCCTTCATTCTTAATAGAAACCTGCACCCATTCTCCCAGTTGTTGTGCCCTAATTTGTACTGTTCCACCTTCAGGAGAATATTTGACCGCATTGTTCAATAAATTATTTGATAAATCCTCAACTCTCAGCACATCAGCATCAACAAAAAAATCTTGATGAACCCTAATTGCATATACATGGTTCCTTTCCGAAACAGTAGTCCATGCATCCTCTTCAATGAATGGCAGAACAGAATCTATAAATTCTTATATAATTTTTTAAATAATCCGGCGAAAAATGTTGTAATAAAAGACAAAATCTCTATAAGCTGAAAACTGTTTTTGTCCTATAGAACAATAGAGCAAGGAGATAGCAATGGCTCATTTTCAAACAAAACATCACGGATTCAATGATGATGAAATCATTAGTGCACTGCAGAAATGTATCCGCCGAGGAATGGAAGAAGAAGCCATGTATTTTGCATTAGAACTCGGAAACGAGGGAAAAAGCGGTTTTGGTTTATTACATTCCAGATTACTGGTAATAACCTATGAAGATATTGGTTTAGGAGACTCACCGATCATTGCCCCTGTTACAGCAGCATTAACTGATATGAAAACCATGTATGAGCAGAAAAAAGGCGACTGGGAAATGGTTTTAGCTTTCATTATTCTAGCTCTCTGCCGCGCACAAAAATCACGGATTACTGATCATTTCAAACTAGTGATGAAACACCAATGGAAAAAAGATGAAAAACAGATTTTTATACCTGATTTCGCACTGGATATGCATACCTCCCAGGGAAACCTACTAGGACGAACAAAAGGATCACTACAGGGCATCAATCATTTTATCACCGAAGGAGAAAAACTTGAAAACGAAAACCCAGAAATCAAGGATATTTATAAAACGAAAGCTCAACAATTATGGAAAGAAAAGAAAAAATGATGTTATCAAATTTAACATCATTTTATTATTGAAACAAATGAACATCCGTTTGTGGGAACGGAATATTGATTCCTTCTTTATCAAATGCTTCTTTGATCTGTTTGGTCAGTTCACGTTTCACTGGCCAATAATTACTCGTTTTTACCCAGGGTCGAACAATCAGATTCACACTGGAATCACCCAGCTCATTGGTGGCAACTAAAGGAGCAGGATCCTCGAGCACTTGATCATGATTCTTTAACAAATCAGCAGCAATCTTCATTGCTTTGCTGATATCATCACCATAACCAATACCCACCCTGAGATCAATCATCCGTGTATTCATTGCAGTGTAATTAACGATAGCATCACCCCAGACTTTTGAATTAGGAATAACCACTTTTTTATTATCATAGGTTAACATCGTGGCATTATTAATACCAACATGTTGGATGCTTCCGGAATTTCCTGCAGCATCCACAAAATCACCAACTCTAAATGGTTTGGTCAAGGCAATCATAAAGCCAGCAGCAAGGTTTCCCAGCGTATCCTGAAAGGCAAAACCAATCACAAAACCAAAAACCACTGAGATACTAACTAGACCAGCACCCACATTCACCCCGAGCATACTTACCGCAATCATCAAAATCACGATTAACAGGAAAATCTTTGCAATTCTACTTACAAATTCAATCAACAACTTCGCCATTTTTGCTTTACCCATTGCATGACGAATATAACGAACCACCAATGCTACAATGAGATAACCAACCAGTAATACTAGGATGGCCACAATGATGTTTGCAACGGTGATATCCGTCATGGGAATCTTAGTTGATAAAAACGAAATGATTTCCTCAAAATTCATATCTATCTCCCCATTTTTTTACACCAAACGAATCAGCATCAGTTAAAATACTTTGCTATTTTTTTCCATAAGAAGAAAGTAGGAAGAGAAAATGAACTAGCTATGTTCTCGTGATAAACGTCCCACTCGATCGAGATATGAATCCATATCTCCTTTTCGCTTCAACCCTTTATCGCTCATGTATCTAATCTTACCAAAAATATCTCGCTCTTTCCATGCCCGATCATGTTTTCCAAAACACCAAGCAACACCAGTAAATCCATTAGGATCACGTCCATCCAATTCATATTTATTATTCAAATACAATGCAGTATCAAAAGCTTCTTTCGGGATCTTACTCCATTCCAGTATCTTTTTACCCCAATACATCCGCATATACCCATGCATTTTTCCAGTAAATCTCATTTCATTTTGAGCTGCATTCCAAAAGGAATCATGCGTAGAAGCTTGCTCTAGCTCATCTCTAGAGTACACATATTCCCGTTTATCCTGTTCATGTTTCTGTAATGAATCAAATGCCCAATCCGGTAAACAAGATAATTGATCATACCTATCATTATAATGCACAAAATTCATGCTCAGTTCCCGTCGAACAATCAACTCCTCCAGAAAACTCTCCGCAAATCGTGGTTTTTTCTTTTTTACCTGTAATGCAACAAATAATGGAGAAATCTGACCAAAATGTAAATAAGGACTTAATTGAGAGGTCACCTGTAAGGAGGGATCATTACGTTGTTCATCAAAATGATGAAGATGATGATGCAAAAAATACGCTAAACGTTTCCTGGCCTGCTGTTCACCTCCTACAAATGATTCCACTGGTGAAACTGAATCATCAATTGATAACCTTGAAACAATGTTTTTCAGCTTCTGATCTGCTACTGATGGAAACGAATAATCAAGAGAAGAAATCTTAACTTGCCTCTGCCTTATTTCGGTGAGGAACTGAGAAAGTTTTCTATGGATCTTTGGACGCAAGGTATATGCCGCATATTCTTCTTTTTCTGAAGCTGTTTCCACGGGAACAATCACATCTGATTCAACCTGGAATAATGGACAATCAATCTTTGCTGCAACTGTATTTCTCCACTGTTTCTGAATACGAAGATAGCCGCAATCAACAACAACTAACGCTGCTTCCCGAGAAAGTTTATTCATCCCATCAACAGGATGTTCAATGCCAAGGATGAACCTAATATTTCTTTTTGAAAGATTTTTCTCAACATCTTGTAGCCCTTGTAACATAAAATGATAATGTCGCCAGTTTGCATCAGGAAAATCAGAGGTAATCCCAAAATAAACTAACAGGGGCTTGTTTAAATCATTGGCCTTTTGAGCAGCAAATTCCAATGCATGATTGTCATGAGTTCGCTGTGATTGTTGCATCCAATAAATAACAAAATCTTGTTTCGTTTCTCTCGTCTCATTTAATTTTGTTATCCGTTCAGGTTCAATCATCTTTTCCATTCCCACAATTTTTCTAACCATATTGGAAATAAATCTTATCTACTTTATTTGAAAAAAACGAGGATCATTTTCAGCGGCAGCAATAGCTTCAATAGCACTTTTTTCTTTGTCTTTAATCTCTAACATTACATCTACATCAAAATCCTTTGAATCCTTCAGAAATCTGCTAAAATCAATGCGATCAAGATGCTGTGCATGTTTCCCAATCTTTTGATTTTTTTCTTGAGAGGAATAATCAATCATAGGAATACCATCTGAATGCTTCCATGTTTTCTTTGTCTGCCTAAGAACATCTTGAACGGATTCACCATTGTTATAGAGCTGATGATGAAACACGTCCAGTAAAACAGCAATATTGATTTGATCACTGATAAAAATACAATCCTTCACCATGTAACTTCGCTCATCATTTTCGATGACTAAACGCTGTTTTACGTTTTTAGAAACAAGATCAAAATGCTTAACGAAACGATTCATACTTTCCTGTTTATCGCCATAAACACCACCGACATGTAGTTGAATTTTAGCAGTACGATCCAATCCTAAAGCATCTAAAAAAGTTGCATGATATTCAAGTTCCTGAATACTGCGCTGGAGAACATCATCTTTTTTGGTGTTCAACACAATGAATTGATCAGGATGCATAGAGATCCGCATCCCGTTTTTCTTGATGAAAGAACCAATCTCAACAAAAAAATCCTTAAAATGATGTTTCCAATCAACCGTTTGAACAGGATGAGAAGCAAAAGGGATAATATCTGAAGAAATACGAAAAAAAAGGATGTTATGCCGGAGATTGAATTCTAACATTTCTTTTAAACAGCTAAGATTATTTTCAACGGTATCAATAAACCGTTCTTTAGAATAGGATTTCAACCGAAATGTTTTATTTCCCTGACAAGAAAGCGTTCGATTGATACAAGGATAACCAATCCTCATTTCCAATACTCCTGAGTATCAGCAATAGCAGAACTATTCTGTTCAAATAATTCCTCGGGAAACGGAGAAAAAAAGGTTTGCTGAGAAAGATAGGGTTCAGCAAAACGAACCACCCAAGATTTCAATACCTGGGTGAGCACATTCAGTGCGATTTTCTCTCTTTTGTATTTCTCAATTAAATCCAAAAAAAACTCTTTTTCAGGACTACTTAGTTCATCAGAAACGAAACCAAAGAGATGAAGAAGCACATTGATTGTCGTCTTATGTGAAGGAGGCATCTCAAACAGAGAGTATAACAATTTTTTATATTCTTGAAAAACCGATTCCACTGATTTTTTCTCCAGATTAGCAGCACTATTACCCATTTCATGTAACAGATGCTGATTATAAGCCATGAATAAAAATTTGTTTTTGACATGAAAATTAACAAGATCTGCAATTTTTGCGTTACTTTTTACTTTTTCAAAATCAGCGAAAGTAAAAATGCTAGCAAGAAAATGTTCCTGAATAATGCTGTTGCGTAATCTTCCCTCTGATTCAACTAAACAATTCATCCGTTTCACAACCTGTTCACCAAAAAGACCAGCCACCCTTTTCACAGGAGCAGCGTTTTTCCTTGCTGCATACAATTTCACGTCTTTGATGCCACAGGAAGGTGATCGAGATTTCAAAATAACTCCATGAATCTGTGAATGCTCGGTTAAAAAACGTTGAGCAAAATCAATCATTTTCTCGGTGACATCTTTATCTGTATCCGGTTGAATCAATCGTTTATCTTCATTTTCCTGAACCAATCGAAGTGATTTTCGAGGAACACCAAGATCTATCTGCATCTCAGGACAAACCGTGACAAACTGAACAAAAGGTTTAATCTTTTTAACAAAATCACTAGCAATCATTGATCCATCATAACGACAATGATCAAACTCAATACATTTACTGATAAGAACAATTGGTTCTATCCAATCCACCATGTTTATTAACAACTAAAGCAAGTTATTAAAACTTATTAAAAACTTATTTTTTTCTTCGATTTGTACAACGGAACTAAAAATGAGCATAAAATTATTTAAATAACCGATTTATTATTTTTATTAGATGAGCATATGAACAAAAAAACATTAGCTGGATTACTAATTTTTCTTCTCGTTTTTAGTGTAATCATGCTACCTGTATTATCAACTCAAACACCAGAAACATATGGAAAAAACGATGATCAGCAGCTATCTACAACCAATTACGAAATCCAATGGTTGAAAAACTATGGAACAGATCCATCTGGTGGACGTTTTCAAGGCTCTCAACCCATTGGTGATTGTGATAATGATGGTGAAAATGAGTTACTTCTTGCAGGAAGAGATGCTAAAATCGAGGTTATGAAATGGAATGATGCTGCTCAAACCTATGAGTCAACAGCTACTCTGCATAGTCCATTTTACCTTCTTTTTTTATTGCGTCAGTTTATTTCAGATCGTTATTTAGATGAATTCGTCCCTCCGCCAGATGCTGGAGGATTTGCCATTGGAGATGTCACTGGAGATGGTGAAAATGAAATAGCTGCCACATGGTATGGAGCAGTCTATAAATACATCGGTGGTCGTTATCAGATTATTGGATTAAACTCATGGATCTTTAGAAATAATGGTGGAAATGGGGATTGTTTTATCGGTGATTGTGATAATGATGGCCAAAACGAAATCATCATGAGTGGGGGTGGAGGCACAGTTGAACAACCAGTTCCAGAGATAGTGATATTGAAATGGAATGGATTCCGATTGGAAAAAGTTGCAAGTTATGATAATCCAGGATATGGTTATGCATTTATGGCAGGACTCGGTGATCCAGATGATGATGGTGAAAATGAAATCGCTGTAGGCATGACCAATTATGGTAGTGGATCCACAGACTATAATCGATTACTCGTTCTTGATTGGAATAAACAAACGAAACAATTTGAGGAGACCGTGTTATCAACCACCAAAGGATGGAGTGGAGCACCCTTTGGCGGATGGTGTGCCGATAGTGACAGTGACGGGGTTGATGAAATACACATGGGATATGCATCACCTAGAATCTCAATCTTTGATTGGAATGGAACCGGTTACACACTCAGTTTTGATAAAAACTGGACAGGAGAAGGAATGTTGATAGAAGGGATGAATGTTGGAGATGTTGATTATGATGGAATCCCTGAAGTATGTGCGGGAACTAGTAAGGTTCATATTTTACAATGGAATGGAAATACTTATGTTGAAGAGGCTATGATCAATGAAACCCATGGTGATTTAGCAGTTCTTAATGTAGGTGACTGTGACAATGATGGAAAGAATGAGATGAATGTTGCTCCTGTTTTTGTGGATCGAGGAGATGAGTACATCACATGGGTGTTTCAATATACGGAAGAATAATGCTTAAAAAATAAATGTAACAAACGATTAAACAGCCTTTTTTTGTACAATTTGTCTATTAATTTTAAAAAAACCGGTGGATTAATATAGACCTGATTATTATACATAGTTTCCAATAAGACACGAAGGGAAGTGATGGGATATGAAGGAAAGAACCAACACTGTATTTGATGAAAATGATGAACGGGTCGTGGAACTCTTCAGCGATCTAGGAATGCCAAAAAGCCTGGCAAAAACCTTGATGTATATCTGCCAGGTTGATGAATGTCGATCCACTGAGGTGGAACAAGCAGCAGATCTTAGACAACCAGAGGTCAGCGTTGCTATGCAAGAACTCCGAAAACGAGGATGGGTGACCAAACGTGATCAAAAGAAAAAAGGAAAGGGCCGCCCCGTTCATGTGTATGCCCCAACGGCTACTCTTGATGAAGTACTTGACACCTTTGAACAAGAGAAAATGAATGAGATTACTCAAATTAAATCAAACATTTCAGAATTGCGGAACACGGTTGGAACTCTCTAAAACAGCGGTTACATTTCCGCTATTCTTTGCTTTTTTGCTGTTAAATGATCGAGGGAAATATTAATAATTACCCTTTCTTATCCAGTAATATGGAGTTGGAGATGGAAAAAGAACCAATCATGGTAAAACATGACAAAGAACAAAAGCAAACAAGAGTTTCTGGGAAACTCTATCGACTAATGGTGAAATCAGAAAAAATGGAGGCCATTATTTCCGAGCTTGATCCCT
>JAWOBC010000172.1:0-22093 GCA_046498165.1 Thermoplasmatota archaeon | reverse complement strand
TATTGATGAAACCACAACGGTAATCAAATCATTCATTAAAACGTATGTTGAAAATGCAAAAACCAAGTCAGTGGTATTAGGTCTCTCAGGAGGTGTTGATTCTGCGGTTGCAACATTACTCTGTCAACAGGCCTTAGGAAACAAACAGGTGAAATGTTTGTTTTTGCCTGATGAATCCACACCAAAAAAAGATAGAACGGATTTGAAATCATTTGTAGAAACCTTTGAAGTTGACTGTACCACGAAGGATATTACTGATTTAATTACAGAAGTTGAACTACAAGGTGAATTGATTCTAGATAAAATGTCCAAAGCGAATTTGAAAGCAAGAATGCGAATGGTTCTTCTGTATGCTTATGCAAATAAAACAAAGAGTTTAGTCTGTGGTACTTCCAATAAATCTGAATTACTAATTGGATATTTCACTAAATATGGTGATGGCGGAGTGGATTTTATGCCTCTTGGAGATGTGTATAAAACTCAAATCTGGGAAATAGCTGAATCACTCAAACTTCCCACTTGCATGATTGAAAAACCACCGACGGCAGGGCTTTGGAAAGGTCAAACAGATGAAAAAGAGCTACACATGAGTTATACACAACTTGATCAAATTCTTTATGGCCTGGAAAGAAAGATGGATGTTCATTTTATTGCAAAGGAAACAAAGAGCACTGTTGAGGATATCAATAGAATTCATCAGATGAGAGTGTGCAGTCAACACAAACGTCACTTACCACTTATTCCAAAAGTCGGATTACGCACACCTGGCCTTGATTGGAGATCACCTGTTCAGAATGGATAATAATTGGTTTTTTCCATTTTTTTACTCGTCGGCTTTAACCAAATTTTCGGGCACCTCAGATAAAAAATAGGGGTGGTAAAAGCTCACTATTCTGTGCATAATCTAGAAAAAGGAGGGTTTTTAGCAATCAATGATCGGGGAATTTGAATAGGATTATCATTTCTGATAATGTAAAACGGATAGTTCAATAATGGGGTGAACTCAATAGATTATCCCTATACTTTGTAGGAGGAGAATCCATTGATTATTTATTGTTATCATCGATATTTTTTCAAAATTAACTATTGATTGAACGATAAATATAATAATTTGTAAAATATATTGATTTTATGATTGAACGTATGAAACAGAAACAAACAATCTTTCTTTTATTTCTTACAAGCATCTTACTTTTCATTCCAACGAATATTTCACTTCTTGCAGATCAACAAACTGCTACGATAGTTTCTGAACCGATTAGTTTTGAAACATATCCAGCTTATTATCAAAATCTTGATGGGTCCCAAGATCTAAGTATTCTTTATCCGCGTTCTTCAATTCCAGTGATATTAACATCAACGGAATCATTCACCATTCAATTTCAATCGATTGCATTTGACCACTTATCAGCATCTATAACAACAGCATATGATGATCTTTATGACACCATTCCATTATCCATAGAATCAATCACAGAAGAACAAAACATAAAATACGCGACTGTTACCATTCCACTAGATACACCCCCGGAACTCTATAATTTAACGCTTATCATTGAAACAGAAGGGGAAACGTATTCTACCTCAAGACCTCGGGCAGTGAGCATTAAAGAGTCCATGTCTGATTCATTTACCTTTGTTCACCTTACTGATTTTCATATTGGAGATCCTCGAGGATTAACTGAAAACTTCAAAGAAATCATCGGCTGGAAAGCATCAAGAAAGACTATCGAAGAAATCAACTTACTCAATCCTGATTTTGTAATCATTTCTGGGGATCTTACTTTTGGACAATTGTATCCCTTTGAATACAGCTTTGAATACCCAACCTGTTATGAAATCCTTCAAGAATTCAAAGTACCGACCTACCTTTGTCCTGGAAACCATGATGGATACGTTCAAACCTTTCAAGATGGACTCAAATTCTGGGAAAACTATTTTGGCCCCCAATATTATTCATTTGATTATCATAATACTCATTTCTTAAGCATTAATTCATATGATTGGCCATATAAAGCACGACTTGGCTTCTCGTATCTAGTTTTCAACTGGGGCGGAAGTATTCAACAAGACCAGCTCAATTGGATTGAAAACGATTTAACAAGTCATTCAGAGGCAGATCAAACCATTATGATGATGCATCACAATCCGTTATGGGATACAACAGGGGACTCATTAGTAGGAAATGGTTATTATAACCAAGAAGAAATCCTCCAACTCATTCGGTCAAACAGTGTTGACGCCGTTTTTGATGGTCACGTCCACTATGATGATATTACACTGGATAACGAGACATTATATGTGACAACTACAACGGTCTGCAGTAGCTTTAGTGGTGATGCCTATTGGGGTTATAGATTGATTAACGTAGAAGACAGCATCATAACTGAATATAATTATCAAGACCCAAAATACTCAATTCCATCATATCACATAAACATCATTGAAGAACAGCCTAATTCGATTACCATTGAAAATAAATTGGTCAAACCAATTACCATTCAACATGAATTCACTGTTCCATTAGATGATTATACTGTTAACACTGGTGAAATAACGCAAATAAGAGAAAAAAACGGTATGGCAGCAATTTATGTGAGTGCTACCATTGATGCTGAAACAACAGAAACTATTACACTTCTGTAACTGGATTTATCTCTAATTTTTTACCTGTCAGTTTCTCATATGCCTCTAAGTAACGTTTCTCCGTTCCGGAAACAACCTCATTGGGTAAATGTGGTGGATCAGAGTTTTTATCCCAGTCAGTGGTACTCAAGTAATCACGCACGTATTGTTTATCAAAACTTGGTTGACCTTTCCCTGGTTGGTATTCATCTGCTGGCCAAAACCTGCTAGAATCAGGGGTTAATAGTTCGTCAACGATAATGATTTGATCTCCTATTTTGCCAAATTCAAATTTCGTATCTGCGATAATGATTCCTTTCTTTCGAGCGTATTCTGCTGCAGTTGTATATATTTTAAGGGAAAGTTCTTTCAATTTTGCAGCATCTTCAGCACCAATGATTTTCTCCATTTCTTCATATGAAATGTTTTCATCATGACCAGTTTCAGCTTTTGTGGAAGGTGTAAACAATGGTTCATCAAATTGGTCGGATTCCTGCATACCACTTGGAAGTTTTATCCCACACACGGTGTTATCTTTTTTGTATGATCGCCATGCAGACCCTGAGATATAACCTCTCACAATACATTCAATAGGAAGAACTTCTGCTTTTTTCACCAGCATACTTCGCCCATACAACTGATCAGTATACTCTTGTAATTCGCTTGGAAATTCAGCAACATCTGCTGAAATCATGTGATTTGCAATGTTGTCTTTGAAATAATCAAACCAGAACGCTGAAATTTGTGTTAAACAGATTCCTTTGTTTGGTATTGCTTCTGGTAGTACCCAGTCAAATGCACTAACACGATCAGTTACAATCAACAAAAGTTTGTCATCAACTTCGTATATATCTCTAACTTTTCCTTTTTTAAATTCTTTAAATGGAAGATTTACTTCAGTTATTAATCCCATATCTATTACTCACCACTCTTTATTTTATTGTATTTTTGCTCCTTCTTTTACTGGTTTATCTATGTTAACAATCGTTGATTCTGTTTTTAATGTTTTGCCATCATATACTGCTTTTCCATCACTATTGATGCTCATCGTTATTTGTTGAAAATCATCAAAAGAAAGCACTTCCTCTGGATTTGGTGAAACACCTTCTGCAACAACCTGTTCACCAGGGGTAGCATCTTGTGGGTCTAACAATGAAACAACTCCTTCACTGTCTGTTGCTGCTAGAAGCATTGCTGTTGATTTCACACCTCGGATGGTTGCAGGCTGTAAATTAGTTATTACCACAATTTTTTTACCAGTTAACTCATCAGGACTGTAATGTTTTTTTAATCCAGCAACAATCACTCGTTTTCCTTTATCTCCAATATCGATATGAGCGAGATACAATTTATCTGCATTGGGATGATCCTTGACTTCAATGATTTCTGCTACTCGTAAATCGAGTTTTGCAAAGGGGTCTTCTTCTACCATGATATCATCCAATACAAGTTTCTTAAATAATGGTTTTGGTTTTGTTAATGAGAAACCAGGGGAGACTGGTTTTAATGCATCCTCCCAATGAGCTTCATGCACTGACTCTTTGTTCCCGGTCATTTCCCATACTTTTTCAGATGAAAAGGGAAGATATGATGCCAGAAGTAAGGCTAATGCTTTCACCATTCGCAGGCACACATAAAGCGTTGTAGCACAATGGGTTTTATTTGTTTTAATGACCTTCCATGGTTCTTTTTCGTTAAAATACACATTTCCTTCTTTAGCTAGGCTCATAATTTGTTTGAGCCCCTGTTTGAATTTACACTGGGAAAGTGATTCTTTAACTTGATGAACGGTTTGCTCTATACGGTTTAGGACTTCTTGATCACGATCATCAAGGGTATCAGGTTCAGGTATCTTGCCATAGTTTTTTTCAGTAAATGAGATCACGCGATGAATGAAATTGCCATAGGTTCCAACGAGTTCATCATTGTTTTTAATAACAAAATCCTTCCAATCCCAGTTTGCATCCTTGTTCTCTGGCATGTTCATGGATAAATAATAACGAACAGCATCAACATCAAATTGCTCTACGATATCTGGGACCCATACGCCGGTTCCTTTGCTTTTTGAGAATTGTTCACCGCCTATGCGGAGGTATTCATTTGCGGGGATATCATAGGGTAACTGTAGGTTTTCATTGTATCCCATCAGAATTGATGGCCAAATGATAGAATGAAATGGGATGTTGTCCTTTGCAAGAAAATAATAATGTTTCGAATTGGTATTTTCCCACCATTCTCTCCATTTATCGGGTTTTCCTTTTAATTGTGCCCATTCTTTGCTGGCAGCAAAATAACCGATCACGGCATCAAACCAAACATAAATCCTTTTGTTTTCAAAACCTTTTAATGGAACCGGGATACCCCAGCTCATATCTCTAGTGATTGCTCGGTCATGTAATCCTTCTTTTAACCAGTTTTGAGTGAATTTTAAGACACTTGATTTCCAGTGTTGTTTGTCTTTTAGCCATTCACTTAATGGTTTTTCAAAATGATTGAGGGCAAAAAAGAGATGGGTGGTGTTTTTTAGTTCGGGTGTTTCTCCACAGAGTTTACATCGGACATCCATTAAATCAACTGGATCAAGGAGTTGACCGCATTCATCGCATTGATCACCTCGAGCATGTTCATTGTCACAATATGGGCAAGTTCCTTCAATATATCGGTCTGGGAGGAATTGGTTGCATTGATGACAGTAAAATGATTCTATTTCCTTTTTCAAGATATGTTTTTTCCTATATAATGTTAGAAAAATATCTTGAACAACTGTGGTATGATTATTCGTTGTCGTTCGGGTAAATAGATCAAATGATATTCCAAAATCCTTCATGTTTTTGGTTTGTTCATGATTATAATGATCAACAACATCTTGAGGGCTAATCTGTTTTTTATTAGCAGTAATGGTGACTGGTGTTCCATGTTCATCACTTCCTGAGACCATGAGAACCTGATTGCCGATAAGTCGGTTAAAACGGGCAAAGATATCTGCGGGAAGATAGCATCCTGCAATATGGCCTAAATGTAGCGAACCATTGGCATAGGGCCACGCAACACCGATAAAGATTTTTTCATTCATAGAGACCTCTCCTTGACAGAATATGAGGATAACATTTAAATATGGCGGAAAGCTAATATAACGGTATATATTCGCGAGTAGTGTTTGATGAAAAATGTCACTACCTTGTAACATTCATACATGTGTTACTTCCTTCATTCATTCGATTTACATTTGCCAAATTATCCCCATATGATAATTGGAAGCGAGGGTAAAAAAAGGGTTTCCCTTATGCTCTAAGCTAACGGAGCAAAGGAGTTGTGCTATTTTTCAAAAAGACATTACTTCATAGTCAAATAAAGGTGAAATAAATGACAATTGATCCAGCTACAACAAAATATATGATTAAAGCAACGATTAAGGCCGATGGTGTCATCGAGAAATCAGATGTCGTTGGTGCAATATTTGGACAAACTGAGGGATTGCTTGGTGATGAACTAGATTTAAGGGAATTACAGCGATCTGCTCGTGTTGGCCGAATTGAAGTGGAATTAGAATCAAAAAATGGAAAAAGTTCAGGAACTATCACTCTGCCAACTTCTTTGGATAAGGTGGAAACCGTTATTCTTGCAGCTGCATTTGAAAGCATCGATCGTGTTGGTCCTTGCAAAGCAACGATTTCTGCTGAAGAAGTTGAAGATGTTCGAGTTGCTAGACGAAAGAAAGTTATTGAACGAGCTAAAATCCTTCTTAATAAAGTACTTGAAGAGGGTAAAATGGAAGGGGAAAGCATTGCTGATAATGTTCGTCAGGCAGTGCAGATTGAGGAAATCATTAATTTTGGCCCCGATCATTGCCCGGCTGGCCCCCACATCGAAAAAAGTGATGCTATTATCCTTGTTGAAGGGAGAAGAGATGTGTTGAATCTTCTTCGTTATGGTATTAAAAATGTGATTGCAGTTGGTGGAACCAATGTGCCTAAGACGGTTGTTGAATTAACCAAGGAACGGATTACCACTGCTTTTGTTGATGGTGACCGTGGCGGTGAACTTATTTTGAAAGAGTTACTGCAAACTGCTGATATTGATTTTGTTGCTCGTGCACCTCAAACTCGGGAGGTGGAGGAGATTCCACAGAAACTAGTTATGAAATCATTGAAGAATAAAATCCCTGCTGAACAATATGCAGAGATGTATGATATTGCCATGTTCAAGGATGAGCAAAAAGAAAGCTCGAAAAAAACGCAGAAGCAGAGCAATAACAAATCATCATCTTCTTCATCTTCTCAAAAGAAATCAAGTTCCAAGACGAAAAGTTCTGATTATTTTTCAATCTTGGATGAAGTCTCTGGTTCCTTGAAAGCAGTGTTGTTAGATAAAAAGGATAAGGAACTGAAAAAGATACCTGTTCGTGAACTCACTGATGAACTGAAGAAAAGTAAGAATATTGAAACGGTTGTGTTTGATGGAATTATCACTCAGCGATTATTGGATATTGCTCATAATAAGAACGTCAAAACCGTTGTTGGCATGAAGATGGGTAATGTGGTAAAAACACCAAAATCGGTGAACGTAATCACTAAGAAAAGCAACTAATTTTTTCTTTTCAATCCCTATTTTTTATTTTTTAAAACTTATATAAGTAGTAAGCAGTCTTTGCTTTTAAATCCTTCGTAGAAAATGATAAAAACCCTGATTATTATTTCAACATTGTATTTTGATGGTGGAATATAGTTATGCAGAAGGATGAACTGATACAGCTGCATACGTTTTTATTGCAACTAAAAACGCACTTGGAGGACTTCGTTGAGGATGATGGCATTGAAGTATTCGAAAAATATGAAAAACTTGATGTTACTCCTTATCAAGTCTATAAATCCAAACGGGAACATACTCTTGCAGTATTTACGTTAAGCAAAGCAATAGCTGATTTTCTTTCAAATAATGATTGCTCTGGTCTGGAAAAAATATCCAGTCGATTGAATCTTATGGCTGAGCGGTTTATGACCGATAAAGAAAAGGATTTATTTAGCCATCCCTGCCAGGAAAACATATCCGTCTCATAATATATGCTGATTCACCATTTTGATAGAACTGTGGGATGGTTTCAATAATTTTGAAATGATGTCTCTGGTAGAATCTAACGGCATTAGTGTTGCTTGTTTTCACTTCAAGTTCGATGAATTGTACTTGAATGCTGACAAAATATGAAAGGAGTTTCTGAAGTAATAATGATCCTACTCCCTTCTTTTGTTTTGTTGTCTGTGTTCCAATCATGACAATTCTTCCCTGATTACTGTTCTGTTTGATGCCAATAGCAAATCCAATGATTTTGTGATTTTCTTCTGCAACCAGAAATCCTTCTGGTGATGTCTCATAAAAATAAGTATAAAGAGTGGGGCTGTATCTTTCAGAAAGTATTTTCGAAGCCAGGTTGATAACGGCAAACATGTCTTTTGGTTCAAACTGACGAACGGTAAACACAACGCGGTAGAGTATCCTGATTGTATAAAAAGATTAACAGTATGGTTTAATAAGGAATGTAGGATTCATGTTGAGTCTGATGTTTTATGGCAATGAATATAGATGATGTTCAGGTAACCAGAACAATTTTTAATCGTTTCTCAAAGGAATTTCCCACTGTTTTTGATGTTGATGTGGCTATCGCTGGTGCGGGTCCAGCTGGTTTAGTGGCAGCTCAATACCTTGCCATGAAAGGAAAAAAAGTAGTCATATTCGAACGGAAACTTTCCGTTGGTGGTGGCATGTGGGGTGGAGGAATGACCTTTCCTGTTATCGTGGTGCAAAAGGAATCCAAACATCTCTTGGAGGCAGCTGGTATCAATGTTATTGATGAGGGAAAAGGGTATTTCAGTGCTGATGCAGTGGAATCTGTAGTAAAACTAACCGCCTCAGCAATTGATGCCGGTGTTAAGATTTACAATACTATCTCTGTTGAAGATGTTCTTTTAACTGATAATGTGGTCAATGGTTTTGTGATTAATTGGAGTGCGGTTGAAGTTGCTGGTCTTCATGTCGATCCGTTAACCATTCGAGCGAAAAAATGTATTGATGCAACGGGTCATCCTGCTGAGGTTTGTTGTATCGTGAAAAAAAAGGTGAAACCAACCAGTGGAGCCTTGAGCAAGGATAATCTTTTAGTCGAAGGATCAATGTCTGCTTCAACAGGGGAGCAAGCAGTTGTTGATAATACTAAAGAAGTGTTTCCAGGCTTGTATGCAGCGGGTATGTGTGCAAATGCGGTGTTTGGTTCCAATCGTATGGGTCCCATTTTTGGTGGCATGTTGTTATCTGGGGAAAAGGTCGCTGAGTTGATTCTGAAAGAATTAAAAAACAAAGCATGAATCCGTGAACCGCTTAGAGATAGATATCAAAGAGGGCGATGAGAGCAACGACGATTGGCACACAAATTAATGTTGTCCATGTGACGACATGGGCAGTTGATCTTTTGTCAATTCCATAGGGGAGAAGAAACATATTAGTACTCGTTACTGGTAGAACGGCGTTAATAAAGATAACGGCAAACCATGAACCGGGGATGATCTGGTAAATGTATAATGGAGCAAACATAAGACCGATGAGCAACGGAGTTATGATCACGGTTAATACAAACATATTTCGAACCCAGATCCAATGATCACTTTTTTCAGAGGGGTCTAATCCGAGGAGCTTTTTGATTTCACTGATTTTCAAATCAGAGGGATGAATACCTGCGCCGACATAATAAAGCGCTGCTGGTATGGTAATTGCAGTGTAGAATTTAACCAGAAATGGAACTGATTCATTCCAATTAATGGTGATTCCTCCGGGTCCATGTAAGAGAACCGCGGCAAGAACAAAAGAGATTAGATACCAGGGATATAGTTTTAAAAACCAGGGGAGGGGGTTTTTGTTTGTTTCATTTTCTTTTATTTCTTTTTTATGCAGATGTGAGAGAATATAGGGCATGATTGCAAATAAGGCGATACCGACTAATGCCATGAATATACCTGCTTCCAGTTGCCAGAAAGCCATCATGGCACTGCCGATAAATGCAGAGCTTCTCCCTTGATTAGTTAATACTGTTTTTAGATATAATGTTTTTTTGTCTGCAGACATTTTCTGCTTTTTCATATGGTATTTTGCAAAGAGATATGCAAGTACATACATGAAAAGAATAATGGCAGCAACGATGATTGAAAATTCTATTTGTTTGGTTCCAAAGGTAGTGCTGATAAAAATTCTGAAAAGTAACACTGGTATAAAGAAATAAAGAAGGATTAATCCGACTTTTTTCATTGCTTTATCGATTTTTTCTCTTCCGGTGAATCGAGCGATAATAATAGTTACAATAAACCCGATTACTATCCATGGGAGTGTATATAATCCTGAAATATAGGGTAATATTGATTGCAATGTTTCTATCATAGAATGATACGCTCCTCACACCTTATCTTATCTCTTTTTTTATCGTTGGATGACCCGTTTTGCTTTTCCTGTGCTTCGAGGAATAGTTTTGGGCTCAATTGCTTTCACTGGAACATGAAGATTTAAGATACTATATATTTCTGCTTCTGCTTTTTCTTCCAGCTCATCAGTTGAACCTTGTTTCCAGCAGGTATCGGTTGGTTCTACTTCCACAGATAATGAGGTAATATCTCCTTTTTTTGTTTTCACGATTTGATAATTATCCGAAACACCTTCCACCTTCATCAGTGCTGCTTCGATTTGAGAGGGAAACACAATGACTCCCTTCACTTTCATCATATCATCGCTTCTCCCTTTGATCCTTGATTGAATGGGAAGTGTTCTTCCACAGGCACAGGTTTCTTCAACAATGGATGCTAAATCCTTTGTTCTAAAACGGATAGCCGGAAATGCTTCCTTGGTTAAAGTAGTAAAAACAAGTTCTCCTTCTTCTCCTGGTTCCAGGGTTTCACCAGTATCTGGATCAATGATTTCTGCATAAAAATGATCAGCATTAATATGTAATTTTTTGTGTTTACATTCTGAGACCACGCCAGGTCCGATGATCTCGGTGAGTCCATAATGTTCATGAGCGGTAATCCCCCAACGTTTTTCAACATTACTTCTCATCTCCTCACTCCATGCTTCTGCACCAAAAAGACCAAGTTTGACATCGAAATCCTCAATGGGATCGTAACCGTTTTCCTCTGCTACCTCAGCCATATATAACGAATATGATGGTGTTGCTGCTATAGCAGTGGTTCCAAAATCTTTCATCACATCAATTTGTCGTTTTGTGTTTCCTGAGCTAATAGTGATAACCATAGCACCAATTTTTTGAGCTCCTTTTTCAAATCCATGAGCACCAGTGAAAAGGCCATAACCATAGGAGTTCTGCATGCGATCATTTTTCCGTAGACCATTTGCATACAAAGAACGAGCCATTACTTCACCCCAAAGATCCACATCGTTTTGGGTGTATGGACCCACAACAGGTTTACCAGTAGTCCCAGATGAGGCATGAACTTCAACGATATCATCCATTTCAGTGCAGACCAGACCAAATGGATAGTATTCTCGTAAATCATTCTTGGTTAAAAATGGTATTTTTTTGATATCACTTAGTTTTTTGATATCAACTGGAGCTACACCGGCATCTTGTAATTTTATCTTGTAGAATTTATTTGTCTGATACACTCGTTTGATGAGTTGTTTCAATCGTTTGAGCTGTAAATCTTTTAACTCTGTTGGTTTCATTGATTCGATTTTTGGATTCCATAATTCAGTGGCCATATTTCGAGCCTCCCGTTATTGCTGAGTGGTGAATAGTTTTCTCTGTTATAATGATTTTGAAAATTTTTCAACTGGGAGAAATAATTAAGTGCAGCTTTAGGATAGCCATCAGTAAGCAAATACTGTTGAATGACAGGTTGTGAATATTGTGCATGTCGTAGTCATTGGTGCAGGCTTAATGGGAAGAGCGATTACCTCGGATTTGATAAAAAACAGCTCTTTTGAAAAAGTTACAATGATAGATAAATCAAAAAAGGCATTAACTGAAACATCCCAGATTATAAACAATGACCGGTTGCATCTTTCCAACGTTGATATCACTAACGATGAAGAAATTGAAGACCCTATTCGTTCAGCCGATGTCCTCATATCAGCTGTGCCCTATTATTATAATCTATCATTGACCAAGCAATGTATTTTACATCACACTCATTTCATTGATCTTGGTGGAAATAACACTGTAGTTAGTCAACAAAGAGATCTTAGCAAAAAAGCAAAAAAGAATCAGGTTACGATCATCCCAGATTCAGGTCTAGCCCCTGGTCTTGTATCTATTATAACTAGAGATATCGTTGAGAAAAATAATGCTGTCGAATCAGTTCATATTAGAGTAGGTGGACTTCCTGTTCATCCGCAACCTCCATTAAATTATGAAATTGTATTTTCTCCAAATGGATTGATTAATGAATATATGGAGGATGCATTAGTTTTACAGAACAAAAAGATTAAGATGAAACCTTCCATGACGGAAAGAGAAATCATTGAATTTCCTGAGCCATTTGGAAAAATGGAAGCATTTATTACTTCGGGTGGATCATCAACGCTACCTTATACGTATCAACATAAGATTAATACTTTGGATTATAAAACCATCCGATACCCAGGTCATTGTGAAAAAATGAAAATTCTTCTTGATCTAGGTTTTGGATCAACAAAACCGATTGCGGTGGATACGACCATGATTCCCCCTCGAAAGATGCTCATTTCTCTTCTCAATCAATCTCTTCCGAAAACAAATGAGGATGTGGTGTTATTAAAGGTATTAAGTAAAGTAAAGCGGAAGAATACATACATGAATATTCAGTATCAGTTGATTGATTATTTTGATAAACAAACAGGGTTTACTGCAATGATGAGAACCACGGGTTTTCCTGTTGCAATCACTGCTGATTTACTTGCAAGAAACATTATTACACAATATGGTGTATTTTGTCCTGAGGAAATCATTCCACCATCACTTTTTTTTGATGAATTACGAAAACGTGATATTGATATAAAAATAAAAGAAACCAGTGTCGAAAATGGTTGAATGTCATATGCAACTTCATGATTTTTATTTTGGAAAACATAAGCAAAACGCCTTACAAAAATATTATATGGCAAAAAAGGAAGGTAAAGTTGATACGCTTATCATTTCATTGTTGGATGAGATAAATGAAATGGATATCTATTTTACCACGAGTAGTTGCGCTGGAAGAATTGTTGTGTTGCAACTCCCTCGGATTGGGGATAAAAAAAATGCTTGTTTTCTTGGTAAATGGCATCATCAAATAAATCAAAGAGAATTAATGCAAGCAGTTGACCGTTATGATACTGATCAATTATGGTTACTTGGTCAACCACCAATATTTCATATTGGTTGTCAATCTATTGAAGCTGCAGATCAGATGATAAAACTAGGTATTTCATCAGGCTTGAAACATTCTGGAATTAAAAGTATTCAGGATCAAATTATCGTGGAACTCTGCAGCACTGAACGGATTGATATGCCCATTGGTGATAATGGCATCTTACAAATTGATAAAGAATTCCTATTGTTTCTTCTTAAAAAAGCAAATAGAATGATAGCTCGGGCTCAAGAAAAACTTAAAAGATTTGAAAAAAATCTTCAATCATTTTCAGTGTAACATTAAAAAAAAGGTTTATAATTATAAGATGAAAGAATAAAAATAGTTTTTTTAATTTGGGCTGAAATGCTGAGCCCATGCTTTTTCTGGGATCTGATGATAGATTTTATAGAGTTCCTTTTTTTGTTTTCTTGTTGCTTTTTTTTCTATCTTTGCTTTGTTAAACGACCAGTAATATTTCCTCATATTTTTTCCTTCTTCTTTGAATTCTTCTCTGCGAAGTTTCAATAGTTTTTCATTAAGCAACTCATAAAACAATGCCCGTGCGTATTTATCAATACTCATGTCTTCAACTTCTTTGTTTCCATCAAAAATCCTTTCAACAGTTTTGGCTAGGCCAACAGCATCTTCTTTTTGCATATGAAATGTGTTCTTCAGTGCTTTGATTAATAGCTGGTCCATAGGTTTTTCCTCACAGACTATTACTCTGCCTTGTTTGCTTATTAAGGAGTTATTGTACATCCCTTGTCAGCGTTCTTTACAGTTCATACCAATCTGGATAAAAGCATAATTATTGAAGTCTAAATCATATTTATTCAAGATAATCATAAAAATATTGGCCGAATGGTTTAAATCACTGTGATGTATTCCCTGATTTTGACCTGATAAAGGGGAGATTATGATGACTAAACGCGTGTATAATTTTTATGCTGGACCGGCTACATTACCGGTGTCAGCCTTGAAGAAAGCTCAGGAGGAATTGTTAAATTGGAATAACACTGGTATGTCCATGATGGAGATTTCTCATCGATCAAAAGAATACGATGCCATGCATAATGAAGCATCCGATTTAGTAAGAGAACTGATGAAGGTTCCTGATGATTACACTATTCTCTGGTTACAGGGTGGAGCATCGACTCAGTTTTGGATGACTCCGTTGAATCTCCGAACAGATAAAAAACGATTTGAATATGTGAATACTGGTCGCTGGTCAATAAAAGCCATTAAAGAAGCAAAATTCTATGGTGATGTTGAGGTCATTGCCAGTGCTGAAGATGAAAATTTTTCCTATATTCCAAAAAATGTTTTATTTAGTGATAACATTGATTTTGCCCATATCACGGGTAATAACACTATTTATGGAACGGAATGGCATGATTGGCCAGATGTTCCCTCAGATGTTCCCCTGGTCTGTGATATGAGTTCTCATATTATGGATAAACCTATTGATGTGAACAAATTTGGGGTGATTTATGCTGGTGCTCAGAAAAACATTGGTCCAGCAGGGGTAACACTGGTGATTATACGAAATGATTTACTTGACCGAGTTCCAGAAGAAACACCAACTATGCAGAAATGGCGCACGCATGCAAAAAAGAATTCCTTGTTTAACACTGGTCCCACTTGGGCGATTTATATGTGCAAATTATCTCTTGATCATCTGAAAAGCATTGGTGGTGTTGCAGAGCAATATAAGATTAATAAGAAAAAAGCATCGCTGCTCTATGATGTAATTGATAACTCCGATGGATTCTATAAGGGTCATGCTAAACCTGATTCTCGAAGTTTAATGAATGTTACCTTTACCCTTAAAACACCTGAACTGGAACAACAATGTATTGAAGAAGCCTTAAATCATAATCTTGTTGGTTTAAAAGGTCATCGAAGTGTTGGAGGAATGCGTGCTTCTATATACAATGCTATGTCCTTAGAGGGTGTGGAAACACTTGTTGATTTTTTAACGGATTTTCAGCAAAAACATCAATGATTTTTCTTCTTTCCCTCATTTTCTTTTTTAATCTTTTTTTTCATTTTGTAAGTTTGCCAGCCTATTTTTAAATAGCATCATTAACAAAGCTCGTGTTAGAAACAAGCACTAACTGAGAAGGTGATATGAAAATGAACCAAAAAATAATGATAGTTGACGACGAAGAAGATATTCTCACCGCACTCAAAACATTCTTTGAACATCATCAGTTCGATGTAACCACTGTTTCCAGAGGAAAAGACTGTATCAAACAAATCGAGCAGGGTTTTAAGGGTATTGTTTTTATTGATATTATGATGCCAAAGATGGATGGATGGGACACCATTAATCAGATTGTGCAACGGGGTTTTGAAAAAAATGTAGCAATCAAAATCATTACCGGAAAGGGCACCCGCGATCATGATAAAATCGCTTTATTAGCTCCATATATCAGTGATTATATCAGTAAACCATTTGATGAACAAACATTGCTGAATAGTGTTTCTCATTCAATGAAGAATACCTAATCATCATTTTCTTTATTTTTCCCCATTTTTTTACTATTTTCTTGTATTGACGTTTTGTCAAAATGACGTTTTGACATTATTCATTTAAATAAAAAGACGACAGTTCAGAAGATTAATCAGATCAATAACCTCGGTCCAGATCATGTATCCACTAATCCCAATCCCTTGATCTGGACCCATGGTTTCTTAAAAATCATCAAGTGTCTTCCGATGTATCTGATCAAGAAGACGTTTCGCTGTTTTCCATGACTTTCTGGTATGAGGTGGTAATGATTTGTGTTTCCTTACCCAAGTGCTAAGAAATTTTTTGGTAAGAGGATCAGAGGGATATCCACTCCCAAGAGGTAGTTTTAATCGTTTTTGTAATTCTTGTTCCACTTTTTTTATTTCTCTATCACGAGTTGTTTTGGCAAGGATAGAAGCAGCACTTACCACAGGATAGATATCATCTGCTTTATGTTTAGAGATAATCTCGATTTTTTTTGGTAATCGTTTGCTTATTTCTCTTCCAAATCGTTGTTCATTGACATCAGCAGCATCTACATAACAGAGATCTGGTTGCAACTTTTTAATCACTTTATGAAATGAAAATACCATGATTTCATTCATGGTCATCACTTTTCGCATATCATCGATATCTGCTGCGGGTATGATTAAGAGTTCATAGGATGATGCAATCTGCTTGATTCCTTGTGCATATTGACTTCTTCGCCGAGCGGAGAGTTTTTTTGAATCTTTTACTCCTAGTGCACTTATTTTTTCTTCATCTGAAAAGCAGGCACCTGCAACCACAAGAGGTCCAAGAACAGGGCCTTTCCCGGCCTCATCAACACCACATATCATATTTTAATCAATGGACAATGAACATGACTGATAAAAAGATGTTGACTGCTACTTTCTATCATACGATGAAAAGAATGTGAATAGTCACGTTTTTATTGGAGAAGCATATTTCTGGTAGATACGTTATGCCGACGTGGCTTAGCTGGTAGAGCGGCTGATTCGTAATCAGCAGGTCGAGGGTTCGAACCCCTCCGTCGGCTTCAGTGCCTCAGGTACTCCTTCCGTACCAAATTTTATGTATCATGTTTTTTTTATTTCAACGGCAGGATTTCCATGATATCGTTTTCCTTCTTTGAGGACCTGATCTTCACCAACCACTGTACCTGGTTCTATGATGACATGATCTTCAATGGTTACCCCGGGCATAATCACGGATTTATTTCCAATGAAACAATGATTACCAATTTTTACTTTTTTCATATATAATTTTTCACGGGAGATATGAGCAAAAATTGTGGAAAGTCCACCGATAAGCGTATTTGTGCCAATTTCTACCCCATATGGTTCATCAATGAGCTCTGTTCCCGCAATCATACTTTCATTTCCAATCTTCAGGCCAACGATTTTGAGTAATCGTAGACGGAGTGGAACAAGTGGAATGATACTTGTGCATAAGAGTGCAGGTCGATATAATAGAAAAAAAAGCATATGATTGAAAAATGCTTTATCCGTAATTGATAGTTCATGGGTGCCATAGGGTGTTTTTATATTAAATATTCGGATAAATAATGCAGGTATGAATATTTCGCTGATTAAAAAAAGGACGAAACTAATGAAGAGAATGATCGTGGCAACGGTTGAAAACAACACGCCAGATAATTGAAGGATGTTAAAGGTATAAAACAAAAAAATGACTGCGGGAAGTGCTGAAAGGATGTAAGCTGTGATTGGTATCAGTAATAAGAGTATTCCTCTGCCAATGGAGGTCAATGATAAATCATATGGTTTATTTGCTGTTTTTTTATTGACCATGCTGATAGTGAAAGAACAAAATTGTTTAAAACAGTTTTCTCCATCCCGTCACTGGTCCTTTTTCGTGGAAATGCCAATTTCTTTTACCGGTGTCCCACCATATTTTTTTCCTTTTTTTAGTGTTTTATCTTTCAGAACCACACTGTTTAAGGCAACAGTGACATTATCTTCAATGGTTACCCCTGGCATAATGAATGATTTTCCACCGATGAGACAATTATCCCCAATTTTTACTTTTTTCACGTAGAGTTTTTTTTCACCAAGATGACCCGTGATTTGTGACCATCCACCAATGAGGGTTTGTTCACCGATTTCCACCATGTAAGGATCATGGATGATCTCACTACCAGCTACCACACTGCTTTTTCCCATTTTCAGTCCTACGACTTTTAAAAAACGGATGCGCAATGGAATTAGAGGGAGAATACCAATAAGCTTTAGTGAGGGTCGATAAAGGAAAAAATACAAAGAATATTTAAAGAAATTCCAGTCTTTAATAGAGATGTCATGTTCTCCTTCATCTACTCTGAGATGGGAAATTTTGATGAAAAGACCGGGGATAAATGTTTCAAGGACAATGAAAAGAAAAAATTCAATGATAAGAACAACAGTGAATACAATGATGTGGGGAAGTTGGGTGAAATCAAGCAATTGGATAACATAAACAAGCGAAAGTACAATAGGAAAAAGACCAAGGGCATAAGCAGAAAATGGGATGAAAAGAAGCAAGAGTCCTCTGCTGATTGATTTCAGTGAGAAATCATATTTTTCTTTGCCACCTTTGTAGCCATCTCGATATCGTGCCATACACTGATGGAGTATCTCATTGAATTTAATATCCTTTTTGTCAGTGATGATTGGATATTTCTTGGTTACCCGGATTGCTTTTTAAAAAAAGAAAGGTTGTTTTTTTTGTGTGATGTTTATTTGTTTTTTTTGATTTCTTGGGCTGGTACACCACCATACATTTTACCTGTGGTTAATGTTTTATTTTTGGTTACCAGGCTTTTTCCACCGAGGACTACTTTGTCTTCTAATGTGACTCCTGGCATAATTAATGCTTCAGCGCCAACGAGACAATGACTACCGATTTTCACTTTTTTAATCACTAGTTTATCCTCTCCAAGGTGACCCATAATAGTGGCTCCGCCACCAATGAGTGTGTTTGATTCGATTTCAACAACGCAGGGATCTGAAATGGTGTTTCGACCCCCGAAAAAAACATGTTTTCCGATTTTTGCTCCAACCAGGGAAAGATAGATGGCATAGAGTTGTGGGATAAAAATAATTGATAATAATTTCACTGTTGGGCGATATAAGATATAATAAAGAGTGAATTTAAAGGTGTTTTTGTCTTTGATGGATTTACTATATCTTCCCTCTTTGTAGGTGATATGAAATCCTTTGATGAACAAACCGGTGATAAACGTTGTTGAAAGGATAAGAATAAGCAGGCTGATAAACAGTAGGAAGGGGAGAAAAAAGACCGTAAGATAAAGATTTCCTATCCTGGGGAAAACAATAAGAAAATAAAAGGACAGCAACGAAACGGAGGGTAATGCTGAAAGTGAAAACACGATAATTGGAGTAATAACTAAGAGACTCATCCGGATAATGGAATGAGATGATTTATCATATTTTTCTTTTTCTCCTGTATATCGTCGCATGTGCTAGTGGTCAACAGAGTCATAATTAAAAAAGCATTCGGAGGTTTTTCAGGAGACAAAGAGAGATTTTATTTAGGTTGTTAGATGAGATGATAGTATTTCATCAGAATCCATTGCACGAATCGATCTGGGAATACTCCTTTCATTTTCGCGACTAATTTCTGGGAAAATGATCCAGCTCGATAGCGAAGTTTTGGCTTTGGAGAAGTAATTATTTTTTCAATAAGAGGTGCAATGATTTCTGGGGATGAGCCTTTTTGTTCATCCTGCTCAAATACTGCTGTTGTTTTTTTACAGAGATGTGCATATGGTGAATTTTTGTTTTGATTAGCGATGATTTCTCGATGTTTTGTAAAACTGGTTTTAAAATCACCTGGTTCAATAAGAACAACATGGATATCAAATGGAATAAGTTCCATGCGTAATGCCTCAGTCATTCCTTCAACGGCAAATTTGGTTGCACTATATAATCCCTGAAATGGAAGACCAAGTAATCCCCCAATAGAACTAATGTTAATGATACAACCTGACTTTTGTGATCTCATCGAGGGGAGCACTGCTTGGATTACCCGTTGAGTTCCAAAATAATTTGTTTCAAATAATTTTTTTGTTTTTGCAAGAGTTGTTTCTTCAATGGAACCAGCTATTCCCCATCCTGCATTGTTGATAACGACATCGATTTGTTTTTCCTTGTTAAGAATATAGGTAATGGCTTTTGTTACTGATGAGGTATCATTGACATCCATTTGAATCATGAAAAAAGAATCACTGCTTGTTTGCTTTGGTGGAAGAGATGCATGTCTACTAGTGCCATAGATAGTATATCCTTTTGAAGCCAAATATTCAGCGGTTGCTTGGCCAAGACCTGAAGAAGCTCCCGTAATCAGCACGATTTTTTTTGGCATATTCTATTCCTCTCATTTGGTGAAAAGATTAAATTGATGTAGTAGTGAACTTTACCAGGTAACTTAAATGATTTTCATTTTTTTCCCTACTTTGGTAAGAATCTGTAATGCTTCATCAATGATATCTTCATTCATGGTTGCCATATATGATGTTCGCAGGAGTTCTTTTCCATGAGGAACTGCTGGTGGCCGAATAGGATTGGTAAAGATTCCTCGTGGTTTATGTTTGAATAATTTTTTGTAAACCCGGAATGCGAGGATGTCATCACCGATGAAAATAGGTATTACTGGTGTAGTTGATTTCCCGATTTCAAATCCAGCACTAGCTAAGCCATCTCTCATTTGATCTGATAATGTTAACACCTTTTTTCGATATGAATTATCATGTTCTATTAAATCAAGTACTGCAAGAACCGTGGCACAATTTGCTGGTGGCATACTGGCTGAAAAAATAAAAGATCGAGCATGATGCCGAATCCAGTTACAGAGTGCTTTATTTGCTGCTATGTATCCACCGCATGATGCAAAACTTTTTGAAAACGTTCCCATGAGCACATCTACATCTTTAGTCACATTAAAATGGGCTGCTGCTCCTCTTCCTTCTGGTCCAAGCACTCCCAGACCATGTGCATCATCGAGATAGATCATTGCTTGATGTTTTTTTGCGATAGTGACGATTTTATCCAGTGGTGGAATATCTCCCTCCATGGAAAAAACACCCTCGGTGATGATAAGTGCTTTTCCTTTAGGAACCTTTTTGATTTTTTCCTCTAAATCGTTGATATCATTATGGTTGTAGATGATTTTCCGTTCCCGTTCTATTTTTGATAAGGTTAACGCATCAATGATTGATGCATGGTTGAGCTCATCAGAGATGACATATTCTTTAGCAACTGGGGAAAGAAGTGAACTAATTGCTCCCAGATTAGCTTGCATTCCTGTTGAAAAGACGATGCAATCTTGTTTTCCAAGGAAGGTTGCTAATCGTTTTTCAAGTTCGGCGTGAAGATGAAATGTTCCATTGAGTAATCGTGATCCTGTTGTTCCTACCCCATATTCTTTTATGGCATTCAATGCTTTTTCTTTCACTGTTGGATTTCCCGTCATCCCAAGGTAGTTATTACTCCCTAACATGATTATTTCTTTGTTATCCATGTTTACGATGGGTCCTTGTTCACTACTGATTTCTTTAAAATAAGGGTAAAGTCCTACTCGTTTTGCAACAGTTGCAAGACCGGATCGTTTGTATTTCTTACATTTTTTTTCAATGGTATTCATAGGGATTCATCCATCTAATGCTTAATCTTATTGTAATTAGTTGTAATAGCATACTCGGTGACAAAAAAAGGTTTTTTTCACGTTTCTTTAAGCAGTCTAATTATGTTGCATCTCCTCGAAGTTCCCGTCGTAATACTTTTCCGACAGAGGATCGAGGAAGTTCATCTCGGTATTCGATGAGTTTTGGTACTTTATATGGTGCTAAAAACTTTTTACAATAGGTTCGTATTTCTTCCAGTGTTAATTTTTTTCCATGTTCATGTGTGACAATGGTTGCCTTCAGTTTTGTTCCAATTTTTGTTTTGATACCAACCACTGCTGCCTCTAAAATGGAGGGATGATTGAGAAGGATTTCTTCAACTTCATTGGGCCATACTTTGTAGCCTGAAACAACAACCATATCTTTTAATCGATCCATTATAGTGAAATAGCCATGTTCATCTTTTGCGGCTACATCACCGGTTCGAAGCCATCCATCCTGAAAGGAATCTTTTGTTTCTTCTTCATTATTCCAGTATCCCTTCATTACGCCGGGTCCCTTTATAAGTAGTTCTCCTGGTGAACCAGGTATAGTGATCTCTTCCCTTGTTTCAGTATTCACTATTTTTGCTTTTGTGCCTGGTATTGTAACTCCAATAGATCCAATCTTTCGTTCAGCTTTTGTGGGTGGATTAATATGGGTTACTGGTGAAGCTTCTGTGAGACCATATCCTTCGATTAAAAGTGATCCAGCGTTTTTTTCAAAGATGTCGACGGTTTCCTTAGGTAGGCTTTCCCCGCCGGAGATGCTCATACAAAGTGAGGAGAGATCATATTTAGATAGATTTTTATGTGTTGCAAACTTTTGGAAGAACACAGGAACACAATTGAGAAAATGGATACCATGTTTATCAATGATTTTCATCACTTCTTCTAATTTTCTTGGATCTGG
>JAWOBC010000163.1:0-3685 GCA_046498165.1 Thermoplasmatota archaeon | reverse complement strand
AAATTCATCACCAATGGTTTCTTTTTGTTGCATGGTTAATACATGTTTGCCACCTGATACCGCAAGATTATATTCTTGCAGGGTGCTTGATACAATGGTTTGAACAATGGAGGTGGTTGTTTGTTTTGCGGGATCAAAATAAAAGGTGAGCATACTGGTCATTGAGGTATTACTGCTTGCTTGTTCTATGGAAGCACCAAAATTATTTGGTATGATCAGTCCTGAGGAAATATCTTGATCCTTCATATAGGAAGTAATGTTGTCAGAAGGTTCTATTTCTTTAATGGTGATCATTGAGGTGTTTTCAAGTTGTTGCAGAAACAAGGTTGAATGTGGTGTATTGTCCTGGTTTTGAATGACGAGATCATAACTTGTTTCCCCGGTACCTGAAAAGATTGATCCAAAAATAAGAATCAACAATATGGGAAAAAGAATGGTCCAAAACACGGTTCCTTTGCTTCTGATCCATTGTTTGAAACTTGCTTTTACATCTGAAGCGATAAACCGTGGGTTCATGTGTTTACCTCCTGTAACCTGGCACCAGTAAGCTGCAGGAAGAGTTCCTCTAGATTTGGTCGATGAATATCGATTCGATCATAGTCAATGGCATTCTTTTTTAGAATGGAAAGTACTTCAAGGATTTGATCTTTGTATTCGATGGTCACAAGTACACTGTGATGATTTGTTTTTTTTACTTCAAATCCAGCTGGTTGTAATGCTTGTTTTATCTGAGTGAAATCACTATTTGTTAGTTTGAGAATACTTCCTTTTCCATATCGGCTGATGAGTTCATGAAGCGTTCCTTCAGCGATAATGTTTCCTTGGTGTATAATGGCGATGTGATCAGCGAGATATTCAGCTTCCTCCATGTAATGAGTGGTGAGAAAAACGGTTTTTCCTTTTTCCCGAAGATTCGCGATCACTTCCCAGACTTCCCGACGGGCTTTTGGATCAAGGCCTGTTGTTGGTTCATCTAAAAAAATAATATCTGGATCATTCACTAGGGAAATGGCCACACCAACGCGTTGTTTGAGTCCACCGGAGAGTTCTTTGTACAGTTTGTGTTCATCATCGGTTAGATTCATGGCTTTGATAATGTCATCAATGTTTGCTTGATGATCAAAGATGCTAGCGAAATAGTGAAGGGTTTCCCGAATTGTTAATCGTTCAAATGAATGAAACTCCTGTGGAAGGATTCCTATTTTGTTTTTCACTTGATGAAATGAGGTTGAGATATCATGATTAAAAAGTTTTATTGTTCCATTGCTGGGTTTACGTATTGATTCAATCATTTCAACCGTTGTTGTTTTTCCTGCTCCATTTGGTCCTAAAAACGCAAAGACTTCTCCTTTTTTCACCGTAAAAGAGATATTGTTAACCGCGATGAGATTGCCGTATTCTTTCCGAAGATTAGAAACAGTGATGGCACTGTTTTTTGGTTGTATGATTTGTTGAAATGTTACTTTTCCAGTGGTATGACATTGTGGGCATGATATCTTTTGTATTTCCCCTGGATTTCCGGAGATGGAAATGATGTTTTGGCATTGTGGACATTGCACTTGTTTTAAGACCATGTTGTTTCAACCTGATGATGCTTCCGGATATGAAATGGAGTATTTATGGTTTTTTCATCATGGTCTTCAAGAACAGAGAGGTCATAATCTTTATTAGTATCATGTGGTATCTATTTGAAACACTGTAGAATTATATGTTGAGTGTGGGAAAGAATGGATTTTGATGTGCTTCAACCGTTGATTAAAAAGAATGATTCAAAGATTGTGTTTTTGATTATGGATGGTATTGGTGGACTTCCGAATGAGGAAAATAACACGGAGCTTGAAGCAGCCTATACCCCTCATTTAGATAAACTAGCTGAGGAGAGTATTTGTGGTCTTCAGACACCTGTTGCTACCGGTATTACCCCTGGGAGTGGTCCTGGTCATCTGGGAGTGTTTGGTTTTGATCCAATACAATTTCAGGTAGGCCGTGGGGTGCTTGCAGCTAATGGGATTGGTTTTGATCTACAACATGGTGATGTGGCAGCACGAGGTAATTTTTGTACGGTTGATGAACAAGGTAATGTAACGGATCGAAGAGCAGGTCGGATTTCCACTGAAAAAAACCAGCAGCTTTGTGCCTTGTTACGGGATAACGTTTCTATTCCTGGGGTGGAAGTGTTTATTGAAACCGTGAAAGAACATCGGTTATTACTTGTTCTTCGAGGGAAGAATCTTTCTGGTAAGATAAAGGATACTGATCCGCAGGAAACAGGAGTTCCTCCATTATCTCCAAAGACTACGGATAAAGATGCAGATCATACCGTTGATTTAATTGATGAGTTTTTAAGTCAGGCTCAATCGATTTTAAAGGAGAAACATCCTGCTAATATGGTGCTTCTTCGTGGTTTTTCTGAACGACCGAAATGGCCGGTGATGCAGGAGTGTTTCGGATTGAAAAGTGCTGCTATTGCTGCGTATCCAATGTATCGAGGTCTTGCTAAATTAATTGGGATGGATGTAATAGAAACTGGTCAGAGTATTGAAGACGAGCTTCAGACATTAGAAGCGCATTGGGATGATTATGATTTTTTTTATCTGCATGTGAAAAAAACTGATAGTTATGGTGAAGATGGAAATTTTGAAAGTAAAAAAGAGGTGATCGAAGAAGTGGATCGGTTGATTCCTCGGTTGCGCAAGCTTCAGCCGGATGTAATCGTGGTGACTGGTGATCATTCGACCCCATCAAAACTAGCGTTTCATAGTTGGCACCCGGTACCCGTGTTATTGTGGTCAGAGGTCTGTCGGAAGGATGAGGTCAGTCTTTTTGGTGAACGAGCTTGCTTGAAGGGTGGGCTTGGCCCTCGTTTTCCCGCGGTTGATTTAATGGTGCTTGCACTTGCTAATGCAAAACGATTGGAGAAATTTGGTGCTTAAGCATAGATTTTGAGATATTTTTCTTCTAGGTAAGAGATGAATGCTTCAGCGTTTAATCCTTCTCCACAGGTTTGTTTAATGATTTCTTCAGCGGTCATCATTCTTCCATATTGGTGAACATTCTTTCGTAACCACATCAATATTTGATTGAATGCTCCGTTTTGTATTTCTTCAATGGTTTCAGGATGATCTTTTTTGAGTTGATGGAATAATTGTGATGCATAAATGGTTCCCAGTGCATAGGTGGGGAAGTATCCTATTGATCCTCCGCTCCAATGCATGTCTTGTAGAACTCCGTCTGTATCTGTTGGTGGAGTGATCCCTAGTGATTCATTCATTTTTTCATTCCATGCTTGGGGTAGCTCTGAAACGTTGAGTTTTTCCTCCATGAGTTCTGATTCTAGTTCGAAGCGGAGGATGACATGGAGACAATACGTGAGCTCATCTGCTTCTACTCTGATGAAGGATGGTTTGACAAGGTTGACTTGTTGATACCAGGTTTCAAAGCTTATGTTGTTTAGTTGTGATCCAGCTTGTTTTTTAAATTCTGGGTAATAATAATCCCAGAATGGTTTACTTCGGGCGATCATGTTTTCCCAGAATCGGGATTGTGATTCATGAAGACCAAGTGAAGGTGAGTCTGCAATCACGGTGTTTTTATATTTTCCAGTGGGCATATTTAGTTCATAGAGGGCATGACCTGCTTCATGAATGGTTGAGAAAAAGGAGAACAAAGGATTTTTTCTTTCATA
>JAWOBC010000101.1:0-4807 GCA_046498165.1 Thermoplasmatota archaeon | reverse complement strand
GTACAAGTACGACTCACAGAAAATCTTCTTAATGCTATCGATTCTTGGATTAAAGAAGGTAAATTTAAAAGCCGCAGTGATGCTATTCGCATTGTTTTAAGTAAGTATGAGGAACGTGAAAAAACCAGAGAATTTTATAAAATTCTTCATAAAAGAAGTAAAGAAGCAAAAGAACATCCAGAAAAACTAATCCCACTGGAGTAAAACATAATGAGTTATGCAATACTCCTTCATCCAAAAGCAAATGATTTTTTAAAAACCATTGAAAAAAAGTTACAACATCGTTTAAAACAAAAAATAAAAGAATTACGATCCAACCCCAAAAAAGGAAAAAAATTAAAACATTCAGATTTTTACCGATTACGAATAGGTGAATATCGCATTATTTATGAATTAGATCTCCATGAAGAACAGGTCACTGTATTGTTCATCGGACATAGAAAAAACGTTTATGATGATTTTTCAAGATTGATTTAAAACATAATACAATCTTGTAAAAAATAGATATGAATGCCAACAATCCATATTTTTGTAGTTCTCCTTAAAAATTACAAATTCACCGGTGAAAATGGTACAAATCCCTTCCCCTGCATTTTTTTAGTACTTTCAACAGGAAAAAAACAAAATTTTTAAAAAATCAATCCCCTGCACGCTTTCACCGGTAAAAAACCATATTTTTTGTTGAATTATCATAAGTCATTTTATAGAATGAACAGGATTGAAACAAGAACTTTAAATACCATATTGTACATATTTGTATTTATGGGTACGCAAATAAGCCTAAAATTATCTGAGAGAATGTTTTCATCTGCAAAAAAATATTCGAAACGGCATGGATTTGACTCTCTACAGGATTTTATTAGAGAACTACTCAGAGAACGGTTATTCGAAAGAGAAGCAGAGGTTTTTGGAGGATTTTCTACCTATAAAGCAAGTGAAGAAGCCCTTGCAAGAACTTGGCTTTCAAAAGAAGAGGATAAAGCATGGGAACATTTACAAAAGGAGAAATAGTATTATTTCCATTCCCATATACGGATCTAACAAACAGAAAACTTAGACCATGTCTGATTCTATCGGATGAAATGGACGATGATATCCTTTTATGCCAAATAACTTCCAAAAAAATCCGAAAAGACCAATATACTGTTGAACTCAAAAAAGACGAAACCATAAATGGATCCCTTCATATCGATAGCCACATCCGATCAAATATGATTTTTACTGCCTCTCAATCACAGATAGTAAAAAAGATTTGTAGAATAAAAGATAGTCAG
This sequence comes from Thermoplasmatota archaeon, assembly GCA_046498165.1. GTDB lineage: Archaea > Thermoplasmatota > E2 > DHVEG-1 > DHVEG-1 > EX4572-165. The sequence goes on along the minus strand of JAWOBC010000101.1, from coordinate 3,533 downwards.
TACAAAAAGGTGACAGACATCATTATCAACATCATTACAAAATAGCTATTGAGATTGGTAAGAGACCCGGGAATATAAATTTGAGCTTTTATTATTCAGCGCCTCTTTCATCTATTTTCTTCTTTTGATGATGAAAACCATATTTTTTTGTACAGTTTTCAGATAAACTTTAAATAATATATGTTATTTACATTTAACATAAAATAGAGAATAGGTTAATTACATATGCCAAAAATTAGAGATATTCTGATAGAAAGTAACCCCTGGTGGAAAGATGAATTCACATTTGATTATCAACAAAGACAGGTATTCACAGAGATTAAAAAATATTTACCAATGCCTCAAATAATTGCTTTAACTGGATTAAGACGTGTTGGAAAAACCACATTAATGTATAAAATCATTGATAAACATCTAAAAAATGGATTTAACAAAAACAAGATTCTTTATTTTTCATTCGATGAATTCAAAGACGCTGAAATACGAGATATTCTCTCAGAATTTGAACAAATCATGCATCAAAACATTACCCAAGCATCTTACCTTGTGTTATTCGATGAAATTCAAAAATTAAAAAACTGGGATGAACAACTTAAAAGAATCTATGATACCTATCAAAAAAACGTAAAGATAATCATCTCTGGGTCAGAATCATTATTCATTAAACAGAAATCAAAAGCAACACTTGCAGGAAGACTCTTCGAATTCACCATTAACCCGCTATCATTCAAAGAATATCTTGATTTCAAAAAGATAAGAATAACAAATATAGACATATATAAAAAGAAACTTCTGATCTTATTTCAAGAATACATAAAAACACAAGGATTCCCGGAACTTGTTGGCATCACCGACAAAGATATTATTAAAAAATATATCAAAGAAAGCATCATCGAAAAAATCATTTATCGAGATCTCACCCGACTGTTAAACATTAATAATATTCCACTCTTAGAATCAATCCTTACCATTATTATGGAAGAACCTGGACAGATCATTGAATTATCAAAACTATCTCGTGACTTAGATATCAGCAGACAAACACTTTCCAACTACATGAGATATCTTGAGGATTCATTCCTTATTCATAAACTCTATAATTATTCTAACAGTAAAAGGAAAGTGGAACGAAAACTTAAAAAATATTACCCAACCATACTTTCACCGACACTCTTGTTTAAAACGGATTCATTATCACAATCAAAAGTATTCGAAAGCATCCTTGTCAACCAGCTAAATGCTGAATATTTCTATCGAGATCCTTACAAAAACGAAGTAGATATCATCCAATTAAATGAACCATTAAAACCTATCGAGATTAAATACGGTAAGATCGAAACAGAGGGTCTCCTAAAGTTTATGGATAAAAAGAATATCAAACAGGGGATTGTACTGACAAATACGATAGAAGACACAAAAGAATTTAACAACAAGATCATACAAATGGTTCCAGCATATAAATTTTTATTAGAACAGGATAATCACACTGAAAAATCTAAAAAATAAAAGTATGTTTTTGTCTAAACCATTCTTTAATATGACCATTATCAAGTAGCGTATCAATTGAAAGGTAAAGATGAGACTCATACGTCTGTAAATCAATAGAACAATCTAAAAGAAATAGTTTTGATTTTTTAAAAAAACAATATTTTTCTGTTTTTTTCCAATGTTATGAACTGATCAAGCCAATGTTTATCAACCAATATCATCTTTCTAAAATAGTGAGGGTCGCATGAGCACGGTAGGAAAAAAAATGTTGGAATCCAGTGATAAAAAACGGTTTATTGTGTTTTGGTTTTTCCGATTTCTCATCCTTAGCTTAGTGATCATTGAATTCTCCACGAATCGAACTGAGTTTCAGTTGTTATATGTCACAGTGTTTCTTTTTAGTTTTGTTCCATCAGCAATAAAAAAAACGTTTGCTATTGCTCTTCCCCTTCCTTTTGAATTATTATATCTAGGTGCTCTTTTTGTTACCATATTAAGTGAAAAAATCTTTTCTGGGTTGCTTGTTCAATTTGTCCTCGGAGTATTTTTCGGCATCTTTGGTTTTTTGTTGCTCTATATTTTGTATTACAACAGCCGAGTGCAGACAAGTCCTTTGTTGATTACTGTTTTTTCGTTTAGTTTCTCTGTATCTGCAAGTGCGATGTGGATTGTTTTTGTTTATCTGTTACAAATCATCTTTGATATTGAGATTGAACCATTAATCATCAATCACGCTCCCATTGGACTGTTGATGACAGTTATTGGAGCAGGGATTGTTTCAACTGCTGCCTTTTTTTATGTAAGCTATGGGCAGGGTACGTTTCTTGAAGGGTTGCTTCGCTCTTTTATGAAAAAGAATCCTGATTTATTCCTGGATACCAAGATCTCCTCAGATAAAATCATTGATCTGATTAATCAGGGTGAAAGTGAACGATTAGAGTTTAAATCTAGTCTTCGAGTGAATCTTCATACCAGAAAACCTGATAAAAATATAGAGTTTGCTGTGTTGAAAACCATCACTGCGTTTTTAAATACTGATGGAGGTACAGTGCTGATTGGTGTAGCAGATGATGGAGGCATAGTAGGCATTGACCATGATGGATTCACTAATGTTGATAAATTCTATCAGCATTATACGAATCTAGTGCAGAACCATATTGGAAATCAGTATCTTCCACTTATTAAATCTGCATTGATTCAGATGGATGATGGAAAAACGATGTTAAAAGTGGATTGTTTGAAAAGTCAGAAACCAGTGTTTTTAAAGATGAACGATGAGGATTATTTCTTTGTGCGTATTGGACCGGCGAGTGTAAGATTAGGTGATAAGAAACTCCTAGAGTATGTGAACAAAAAATTTTAATTTAGGTTTTCTGATCATTAGTAAAGAAAAGTGATTTTTTCCGGTGGTAAAGAAGAAACAACGATGATTAACGTGTTTCTGCAATAACTCTGCAGGGTGCCCCATCACTCTTCCGTAATTTTAAAGGAAGAATATAACAGCGAAATCGATGCTGAAGGATTTGTTCAAGGTGAATTAGACCTTCCACAATGCAGATATCATGATTGAAGAAGAGATGATGTACAGGATAAGGATGGGAATCAACAGTGAATGAATCAATGCCGACGATTCGAACATGTTTTTTTATTAATTCCTCAGCAGTTTTTCTACTAATGACTGGAGGATTTGAGAAATAATCAGAGGTATGACACTGGGATTGATGACCCGTGTTAAAGAATACGATATCATCTTTTTCAACATTGCCCAGATCCGCTTTTATTTGTTGTTGATCACAAACATTAATCACCACTGCTTTTCCAATGAAATACTCAATTGGATATGCGGAGAGTGGTTTTCCTTTTGAAAGCATATGATATGGAGCATCGATATGAGTCGAGGTATGAGTGCTGATACTGATCTGTTGTTCATTGAATCCTTGTTTTTCAATGCGAGCGATTTGCGAGATCTGGACTGGTGGTGTCCCAGGATAAACCGTGCTTTGTTCATCTATATATTGAGTAAGATCAATTAGCATATAAGAGAA
>JAWOBC010000153.1:0-16600 GCA_046498165.1 Thermoplasmatota archaeon | reverse complement strand
CATTTGCTGATCCACTGGTCCTAAAAAAGGAATAGTCATTTCCCGCTTTAGTTTCATTTCAACAGTAGAAATCCTGATCTGTTGTGTTGACTGAAGAGGATATGATTTATTTTCTGGGATGACAACATTAAGAGCATAATTACTATTATGAAAAGCATTATCATAAAAATTACTTATTAAATATGCATTTAATTCTGAAACTAATTGTTGTTTCAACCGATTTTTATTCACTACTGCTGCACTATCATTTCCAACAGGTTCAATCACTGGGTTTTTCGCTATTTTTGCTAACGATCGAATCCCGATCATGTTTACAATTCTACTAATATCAGATTCAGCATCATAAACAAATGACGCAAGAAGGTCAGCATCAGATGTTTCACTAAAACTAACTACTTGATCTCGTTGCATCTCTGAGAACACAAGACTCACCATACTACTTCCCAGAAGAAGAAATACACCAATGATGGCAAAAGGCACCCGAGCATCAGTGTTTCTAATGAAATGGATTCTATTAGACATCATTATTTCTCCCAAATCGTTAATGTCATCGTTGCTTGAGAAATAGAAAACTGATCAGCGATGTAAGAAGAAATCATGTTTATACTTTCCACTAATGATAATTCATGATCAATAATCATTGTTGCACACTGCAGTGCAAGTGGTTGAAATAATTGAAAGAGTTCTTCAGCGATAAATTGCTTAATTTGCTCTTTTAACTGATGAATAGCATGATCAATTGATGAAAACGATGTATTCAAGGCATCTGAGATAAAAGCAGTCACTTCGCTGACTATCATATCTTCTATGGGTTGAATCAGACTAGTTGCATTTATCTCCGTAAAAAATGATTCAACTTGTGCCATTCCATCTCCAATAACTGTTTGTATTGTTTCATCAGCAACATCATGAATTAAGGCAAATAAAGAGGATAATAACTCATCAATCAAAATAGAGGCAACTCCAGGGAAAAAAAGAGAATTATTTGTCAGATACATACCATCAACAGTGAAATCAATAAAAAGATCCGTGAGATTTTCTGAAAGACGTTGTTTAAAGAGCTGTGAATCATTTACTAAATCGGTCTGATTGTGAATTTTTTGTGTAATCATAGATATATTCACTAACTGGTTTTGTTTTTCATTAAATAAATCTAAAAACATGGATTCTATCCAATATTCTGAAAATACAACGGTTTTATCATCCCAACTCAGCGCTGGAGAAAAAGGCATTGAAACTGTTTTCTTTGAGATGAAATAATTCGTCTTTGGTGGAGGTTCACCTGCACTTAAGGACCCGCCAAAGGATATTCCAGTGATAGGATACCATTGTGCATTAAATTGATAATGATACTGCTGCGATAACTGTTCATCTAAAAATGATTGAATTTCTTCTGTTAAAGCACTGCTATATTCACTTGTGAGCATGTTCAGCTGATCAACACTCTGATTAAACAGGGAAAACTGCCATTGAACTGCTAGGTTTTCTACAATAAGCTGAGCAAAGGTAGAATGATGCAGCTCATGGCCAATAACTCGATCAATTATTGTTTGATATAATCCATCCTCCTGAGTAGTATTAATGCCTAATGTTACAGCGGCCTCATCTATAAGATTGCCAGCAACTGAATACTGACATTGTTTCGGCGTAGAACACAGAATCATATGGTGAATATCATCGACTTTTTTCTCATTTAATTCCTCAATTGTTACATCAGAAAGAATCTGAGGTTGTAAAGCAGGAAAAAGAATAACACCAGATAGCGAAACCAAGACAAGAAATAACACTGCATCATACATTACTGATAACGCTTGTGTGTTTGACCAGAATTTTTTCCTTTGTTTTTTCTTTTGTTTTCTTTTCATGATATGGTTTATCTCTCCCACATAATAATGGTAATCATTCCTGGGCACGTATATACCTCATTTAGATCAAGGGTTATTGCTGTTGAATAGCCAATGATATTTTGATGATTAGTTGGTGGAGGATTGGGAAAATAAAAAGATGAATTTTGAAATGAAAGCTTTGTAGTAAAATTAAGTGAGATCTGGTTCATGGATTTTTGTAACAATGTTACATATTTTTTTCCACTGTTTTGCTGAAAACCTTCTAGGTTGAAACTGCCTTTTGATGAAATAAATGGAGCAGTTGGATTTAACAGTTGAGATGAGATATACTCTGCTTGTTTGATTTGTTCAACTTGATCAGTTTGGTTTTCAAGACTTGTGTAACTGCTAGAAAGTATAATTAAAAAAAGAGTGATTCCTATCATAACCATCGCCAATGCAGGAAGACCGGTAAATTCCTCAGAAACTGCATCATTGTTCTTTAAAAAAACTTGTAATCGTTTCACGGTAGCGTCCACTCATTCATATTTTTTCATCTATTGAGAAAAACCCAATACGCTTTTTTGATATATATTTTATTATTGAATTAATATAATATGGCCCTATTTTTCTAAAAAAGTTGAGATCAAAAGATTCAATTACCAAATTACAATCAAAAAGCATTATATAAAGCAATAGAGATTCCCACGACGGAACACACCATGTCAGAAACAACATACGACTATGTTTCCACAGAAAAAAAATGGCAGGATGCATGGTTTAAAAACGAAATATACAAAGCCTCAAAAAAAACTGATGAAAAATGTTTCATCCATTTTGCCTATCCTGGTGTCTCCGGCTATCTTCACGTTGGGCATATGAGGGGATTTACCTATTGTGATATTATCGCCAGATATAAACGAATGACTGGTTATGATGTACTTTTTCCAGCTGGTTTTCATGCATCTGGTATACCATCTGTTGGGTTTTCAAAAAAAGTTGAACGAAAGGATCCGGCAACCATCAAAATACTAAGAGACTATGGGTGCAGCGATGACTGTATCAATTCTCTTACTGATCCCAAGGAAGTAGTGCGCTATTTTGCTTCTGTTTATGTTGAAGATTACTGGAAAAAATTTGGTTTTTTAATCGATTACTCAAGGATCATGAGCACTATTTCAGAAGGATACAAAAAATTCATTCAATGGCAATTTCATAAACTTCACCACAAAAATCTTCTCATCCAGAAACCCCACTTTGCGCCATTCTGTCCAAAATGCGGACCAGTAGCTGTTGACAAATCAGAAACAGATATCTCCAGCGGAGGAAATGCAGAAATCCTTGAATTCACGGTAATCAAATTTAGATTAGATGATGGTACAATTCTACCTACTGCTACTCTTAGACCAGAAACCATTTTTGGCGTTACCAATATTTGGATTAACCCAGATGTCACCTACGTAAAAATTAATGTTAATGATGAAATCTGGATAACATCAAAAGAAGGAGCAGAAAAACTTACCCATCAACAGAATCAGGTATCAATCACCAAGGAAACCATAAATGGGAAAGATCTTATTGGAAAAACATGTCATATGTCCTTGCTTGATCGCACTATACCGCTTCTTTCTGGACCTTTCGCTGATCCAACCATTGCTACTGGAATCGTGATGTCCGTTCCTGCTCATGCACCATATGATTACATTGCTCTTGTAGAAACAAAGCAAAAAATCGATCCCATTACTATTATCACAGTGAAAGATCTCGGTGAGAATCCTGCTCGAAAAATCTGTGAAGAAATGAATATTTCCTCACAACAAGAAACCGCAAAACTAGAAGAAGCTACTGAACTTGTCTACAAAAAAGAATTTCATACCGGTATTTTAAATGAAAAATGTGGTAAATACGCTGGTATCAAAGTCTCTGAGATTAAAGACCAAGTAAAAAATAGGCTCATCGAGCAAAACGATGCAACACTTCTCAGAGAATTCTCCGAAGACGTTATCTGTCGATGTGGAGAACAAGTTGTTATCAAACAAATACCAGATCAATGGTTTATCAAATATAGTGATAAGAAGTTAACCACTGAATCAAAAGAACATGTTAAAACCATGAACATATCCCCTGAAGAATACAAAGAAGAACTCCCCGGCATCCTGGATTGGTTTGATGATCGAGCATGCATTCGAAAAGGATCCTGGTTGGGCACCGAATTCCCCTTTAAAAAAGGATGGATCGTTGAACCAATTTCAGATTCAACCCTTTATCCCGTTTATTATATTATATCAAAATATGTTAATGAAAACAAAATAAAACCAGAAGAAATGACTGAGGCATTCTTTGATTATGTGTTTCTAAATCAAGGAGAAACAACCAATCCCATTTGGAAGGAAATCCAAGATGATTTTCACTATTGGTATCCCGTTGATATCAACCTAGGAGGAAAAGAACATAAAACCGTTCATTTCCCGGTGTTCATCATGAATCATGTTGCTATTCTTCCAGAAAAAAATCGACCACAAGGAATCTTTGTTCACTGGTGGGTTACTCAAAAAGGAAAAGAAAAAATCAGTAAATCAAAAGGCGGAGCTGAACATGTCGCAGAAGCAGCAAACATTTATGGAATCGATGCCATGCGCCTGTATTACACTCATGTGGGTTCACCATTTGTTGATATTGAATGGGATAGTGCTGCAGTTACTAAATACAAAAAACGAATTATCAGTCTTTTTCAGTTTATTCAACGACTCAGACAGTTAGACAAAGAACCGAACTCAAATCTTGATCATTGGCTAAAAAGCAAAATGAACAGACATATTCATCATATTACTACTCAATTTGATTCCTATAACCTTCGTGTCGCCGCAAATGAGATTTATTTTGAAATGTATAAAACCCTACAATGGTATCGAAAACGCGGAGGAGGAAATAAAAAAATCATTCAATGGTTTACCGAAAACTGGATTCGATTAATGACTCCTGTAACACCCCATATTGCAGAAGAATTATGGCATCAAACACGTGATAGCTTTGTCTCAACAATGGATTATCCCACGTTTGATGCAACAGAGATTTCTGAAAAAGATGAAGTCGGTGAATATTTGTTGTCACAACTCGTTCAGGATACGCAAGAAATCTTAAAGGTCACCAAAATGACACCAAAAAAGATCTGTTATTACATTTCACCAGCATGGAAAAAAGAAGTAATGCTTAAAGCTATTGATCTGGCAAAAGATGGATCTGTCAACGTTGGCAAATTAATGAAGGATGTCATGAAAAATGAACACCTCCGACGTCAAGGGAAACAAGTATCTAAATATGCAGGTAAACTACCAAAAGAAATCACTAGACTCCAAGATCATGATAAAAAACGATATCAAACAGATATTAATGAACATCAGTATCTAAAACAAACGATTCCATTCTTAAACGAATTGTTTGACTGTGACATCGAAATATATGATGCAACTGATAAAGAGCGTTATGATCCACAACAAAAAGCATCATTTGCCGCACCGCTCAGACCAGCAATCTATGTTGAATAAAAAATACCTATAATGGGATGATTGTTTCTGGATCATCAGGGATTTCAGACGGTTTTTCACCAACAGCAAAACCAACTGAGGTCGTTTCACAATAATAAAAACTTTTTTGTTTATAATCAATAACCGTTCCAGAAATATTTTCATCACTGTAAATTCCTGTTGCAAGATGACCATTCGTATCATCAAGCACATAAAACAATAACACACTATCAACATCAATGTTTTCCATGATTGAAGCAAACAACAAAGTGCTATCCTCACAATCACCGCGTTCTTCAACTAATGTCTCAATAGGATACCGCCAATATTCCTCACAGCCTGCAGTACTATTATCATCCTGATAATCCACCACATACTGAACAAAATTAAGCATGAAATTAAGCCGTTGAATCTCTGTGAAACCCTCATTTAAAGCAATTGAATCTAATGCTTCTGCAAGTTGAGTGATCACTACATCATTTTCAGTAACAAAATCAGCCATCGCCTGCTTGTTATTTAACTGCTGAGGGCTACGATTCGTTAACCGATTCTGATACCACACATATTTTTGATTTGGAATGTTCAATGAAACCTCATATTTTTTATTGTTAAACCGGAATTCATATGTTTTATCAATGGTTATATTCGTTGGTTCAACCTCAGATCCTTTTGTTGTTGTATACCAAATCTTTCCTTTTTCACCTTCCGATACACCGGTTCCTTGGATTTCATTTGTTGCATGATTCAAGCGAATGAGAACAGAGGATTCACCAGATGTTTCATTAATATCAATAAGATCATCTTCTAAAAAAAGATCATGATCAAACATTTTAATTTCAATATCCGTAAATGGTCTTGTTGTATCATCGGGAATATCATACCGAAAAACAACATCAACCGATGTTTGCTGGTTTTTCCACATTCCCCAGTAATTTTGATTGTTATCAAAAATAATAGTCTCTTCACCATTAACAGTGAACTCGAAATAGATTTGAGCCCAAGGAAGAATATCTACATGCTTTGAAAAAAGACATTTATCAATCACAAGTTCTAATGAAAGATTTACCAATGGATTTTGATCAGCATTATCACCAATGCCATCTCCATCAGAATCTTCCCACTCTGATGGATCATAAGGAAAAACATCACTATTATCACCAAATCCATCACCATCAGAATCCTGATACTCAGTAGGATCAAAAGGAAGATCATCCTTAATCAACGGAGGAATCGAAGTGCTATCATTGGCATCTTTTCCTTCATTCCATTTATCAGGATATCCATCATCATCAGAGTCAATACTTGCAGCTGGATCAAATGGGAATTTATCCTGATTATCACCAACACCATCATTATCTGAATCATTCCATTCAGATGAATCATTTGGAAACTCATCTTTTTCATCCATAATCCCATCATTATCTGTATCAATAGTAGATGGATCAGGCGGAAGAAGAATAATGATTGTTACTCCAATGAGGACAATGAGTAAGCTACTAAGGATGAGTAATCGTTTATCCACTGTGATCATCACTTCCTATAAGTAATGTAGATATATCAATATAAAAACTATTCTATTAATTTCATTTACAAACATATAAAACACCATAAAATCATGATGGTTTTGACCACCATGCAAAAAACACCAGATTTTCAAGCTGATCAAAAAACATGGGATGCTATCGCAGAAAGCTTTGATTACACTCGTAATAAAACCTGGCCTCATTGTATTAATTTCATCAAACAAACAACCCATCAGACCACTGCTGTGGATCTTGGATGTGGAAATGGAAGACATTTAATCCCATTAGCAAAGAATTCCAATCAAGCCATTGGAATTGATCTCTCAAGAAAACTCTTAACGATAACCAGACAAAAACTCAATCGAAACAAAATAACAAATACGACTCTTTTTCAGGCAAGTCTTACTCATCTACCTCTTCATTCAAATTCAATTGATACAGCTCTTTACATTGCAGCACTCCACAATATAAGAACAAAAAAATTACGAATCAAATCACTAATGGAACTAAAAAGAATCCTAAAAAACGAGGGAAAAGCACTTATCAGTGTTTGGGCTCGGAATCAACCACGATTTCAGAAAAAAATAATTTCCGCAAAACAAAACAATATATTGGAAGAAGGAGATATCATATTATATTGGCGTCAACATCAGTTAAATGTTCCCCGTTTTTATCATCTCTATACAAAAGACGAATTCATTTCAGATCTAAAAAAAGCAAAACTAAATATAAAGGAGTTAAAGGAAGCATTCATTATTTCAAAAACAATACCCGATAATTATTTTGCTACAGTAACATCCTAAATCAATTCTTAGATTTCGTTCTTTTTAAAAATCATTAACATTACTGCCATTCTTTCTTAAGAAACTTTAAAACAATACTCGTTAGAACAAGAACGGTTGTAGCAATACTAACACCCCACAAGGCAGGAAGAAAACCCAACGGTGAAAATGAAAAATGTTGAAAAACAAAGACAGAACATTCACCGCTTAACAACGCAAGAATACACCCAACTTCAGTTACTTTTGACCAATATAGCACAGCAATAACTACTGGGCAGAGGACAGCTAAACCAGAAAATGTTGTGCTGACCAATGTAGACATTATACCCACTGATGGATCAAACCCTGCGATTACAAAAAACATAGCAAATAAAGAAAGAATAACAACAAAAACACGGCCAATATCTACCTGAGAGATCCATTTCCATCTTTTAAAGGGAATATCTCGAGCTAACATCGTAGAAAGAGAAAGTAATTGAGAATCAGCTGTAGACATTAATGCTGCAAGGGCACCGATCATCACAAATAAAAAGACAGCTGAGGGCGCATAGGTCTGAACCATCATCGGTAACACCATATCAACCTCATTTGCTGCAATCGGGAGTTGAGCACCATGAGCCCAAATACCAATAAGAACCGGCATCAGAAATAAGATGGATACCACCAGCGGATAAAGAATCATCGCATGTTTCAACGATCGCTGATTCTTAGCGGTGTAAAACCTAGAAAAAATCTGAGGAAACATGGGATCAGCAAATAACCAGAGTAACATAAATGAAAACCAGATCTGAGGAGTAAAAAAACCCGTTGGACCAGGTCGAGCAAACAGATTAGGATTTTGCTGAAAAGATAAAAGATTTGCTTGTTGCACTCCACCTAAACCCTGTGCAATAAAGAAAACAGCAAGAACCAATGCAAAGATCATGATACATCCCTGTAATACATCAGTCCAACCCGATCCTCGCATCCCTCCAAACAACACATACAACATGATGATGACCATAGTGATTACTGCACCTATTCTCCATAACAGAAACCCATTGGTCACATATTCAAGCAGCAATCCAGCACCAATTGCCTGAGTAGCTAAATATGGAATGGTAAAAAGAACTAAAATGCTCATAAAAAGGAGCTGTAATTTCCAACTGTTAAACCGTCCACCAACAAGTTCCGCGGGAGTAATATATCCTTTGTTTTTACCCAGCTTCCAAACCTTTCTTCCAATAACAAAGAACATGATCGCCATAAAACTGGTACCAAAAGCCATAATCCCATACTGGCCAAAACCAGAAGTATATGCTTTTCCAGCAAAACCAAGAAAGGTAAACGCTGAAAAATTAGTGGCAATCAAAGAAAAAAATAAGATGATTGAGCCAAAACTTCTCCCAGCAAGAAAATATTCCTCTGGTGACTTTGCTGTTCTTTTCTGAGCTAAAACTCCAAGTGTTAAAAGAATGATGAAATAGCTAACAGTTAACACCAGAAATAACATCATTGCTCCCTCCACATAGAACTAACAAAAACAACAAACAATGGCGTCAAAAGCATTGTAAGCAGAATAAGTCTCATAATCCAAAACGGAAACCCAAACAAAATCAACGCTGTTTGATTCCAATTCCAGATATCAATTGATAATACAAAAACAAAAGCGAACACAAAAAACCAGAACAAATCCTTTTTTTTTATTTTTTTTAATGGTAGAGATAATCCCATAGATCAAAACATCCTATGAACTTTTATCTACCATTTCCTGGTTTAAACGGCTGGAAACGGTGAAAACATTGCCGTAACAAAACCATTCAAAAACCAGCAATAGAAATCCTCTTAATAAGTGTTATTAAAAAAAGCGTCTTTAACGTAACTCTTCATCTTTTGATAATCTTTTACGGAGTACATTACTTAGTTCAGCAATTTGTTCAGGAGATAATTTTTCCACTCGTTCTGTGGCAATTAAAAGATCATCAATGCAATGATGATAAATCTGCTCAATGGTTGTTTTAATTTGTTTTCTCCGATGATTAAACAAGTTTTTTATCAATTCAAAGAAAAATGATTCATCAATGAGGTGAAAAGGTTGTTGATCTTTTGGAATAAGTTCGACGATACAGGAATCAATTTGAGGTCTTGGATGAAAACAATTCCTAGAAACGGTTTCAAGGATTTTACAATGAGCGAAATAATAAATGGCTACAGAGAGTCGAGAATAATTTTTTGACCCAGCTGATGCTACCATTCTTTGTGCGAACTCCTTTTGATACATTAATACTGCTCGATCAAAAGACTCATTGAGCAACCAAAACGTAAATGGAGAAGAAATCTGATATGGTAGATTAGATACCACTTTATTAAATAAAAGAGGACCTGGCTGATAGATATCAATATCCAATATATCATGATGGATCAAGGTGACATTTGATGGCAGAGTGTTTTTAAGCATCTGAAATAATTTCTTGTCTTTTTCTACTGCAAAAACATGACCTGCCTCATCAGCAAGAAACCTTGTGAGCATACCCTTACCTGGTCCTACTTCCAACACGGAATCATTGCGTGAAAGCTGTGCATACTGAATCTGTCGTTGTGCAACACTAGCATCAATTAAGAAATGTTGTCCAAGTTTTGTTTTTGACATAAATCAAAAAAATAGATTAATATTGATCCTTTGAAATCGGTGGTCTCGTAAACAATCGGTATTTTTGATCGGGATCAGTCAGTTCTAAACAAATTCGTTTAGCCACCAGTTTAGCTGGATCACGTAAAAAATCAATACGATCAATCATATTCTGAAAACTAGTAAATTTTTGTTTTCTCCGCTCTTTAAGAATATCATGCATCATCTTTTTTCCAAGACCTGGAAGTAACTCAAGAACATGATAACGAGTAGAAATCGCAGGTGCATTATTAAAAAATTGCACAAAATAAGACTCCCTGTGTTTCACGATATCCTCAACAACATACGGCATCTCGCCATGAGCCGTGGAAGTTAAATCCTGATAAGAGGTACGGCCTTTAATTTTTTTGATTTTTTCACGTTTTCTAGCATTTTTTCCCACATAAATTCGATCTCCAATAGAGATCTGTGCATTATCCTTTGGCACCAGTTCAAGTAAAGTAAATTGTTTTTCACCGATACCATAAACAATAGGATAGCGACGATGAGATGGAACATCACCCCGTCCTTTTGGTAAATAATCTAAAACAAAAACATATTCCTCCACCGGTCTATCCCTCCTCTCATTCAATATAATATTTTTGAACTGTTTTAACGATTTTTTTCATCTCTTCTTCTTTCAATGAGACCCGTTCTTTAGCAAAAATGGTTTTCACATCATCTTCAGTGGTGGGAAGAATATCAGCGATTTTATAGGCATGAACTTCTCTAATCGGTTCAATATCCATTAATTCATCAATTAATTCTTTAGTCTTATTAGCGGGTAATTTTGCAAACATTTGAGCATGTTCCAAGGCGATACGTTGTTCATAAAGGAGATCCTTACGGTTTTTTTCAACTTTCTTTAAAATATTTTTCACTTCCGCAAGGGAAACCAATTTTGCATCATCCTCAGCACTCATGACTTATCCTCTCCGCAAATGCTCTGGTCTGATAACTAATGTTTTGCGTTTTTTTCCAACTGTTATGGTAACAAGATATGCTTTTCCTTGCCTTCCTGCAATCCGACCGGTATAGCCATGAAATCGAATATGAGGCATCCCTTTATGCGTTGAAGGATCAATAACAATATTTACTGATTCACCAACATCAAACTGATGCAATGATCTACTAATTGAGGAAAAACCTCGTGAACGAGGAATCTTTCGTAATATCTGTCTACTTTTACTTCTTAAACCTTTTGATCGCTTAACCATGTCTTCTCATCCCCTTTTTATTTCCATGACGTCCAAAGCAACAACCGTACACTTGTTTTGCAAAAGGCCGCTTATATTAGGATTGGTATTGCCTTCATCACCAGTTACCAGTTCCTTTATATACGTTCCAGCCTCTGCTTCAATGACAAAGATTGCCATAGCTTCATCTATTAGTTTAACTTCACAGGCATATATCTGACGTTGTCTTGTTTTCAGTGCACGACGCCGAGCTACACGTGTTGGGGTAAATTGTTGTATTGTTTTACCCCGTAATGACAACGCTACCTTTTTAAGTTTTTCTTTCACAAATGGTTTTTCACCTGCAATCTGAACCTGATATACTTTAGGGAAATGCCCTTGCTTAATTGCAGCAACCTCTCGTTTATCAGCACAGCGAAGATCATTTACCGCGATTTTATTCTCATTAGTCTCATTAATCTGATGTGTCAGTTCATGATGGTCAATGTTTCTTTTTTGAGGATTTTTTAACTCTATGACAAAAGGTCTTCCTGAACCAAGCATGCGCACATCGATATCCTCACGTCCACCACCATGAAATGATTCATCTGTTGCACCCGTTGCTGCAAGAAGTGGTTCAGCAATGAGTTCCTCTACGCTATCCTCATATAATTTTCCCGAATAATCACAATTTCGACATCCTTTTCCCTTACAACTTCTACAGAACCATTTCGTCTGAGGAATACCACGTTGAAACTTATTATATCTGCCGAAAACATACAATGATTTAATCTGAAGGTGGATAACATCAAACATGGTATCAATGATAATCATTATATCTGGATGCTGAAAATCAACGGTTTTCTCACCATGTTGCTCAATTTTCTTCCCAATATTTCTACTGAAATCAGTTTTAATTGATTCAGCAATATCTGAACCAGTGATTTCCTGCAGTTGATTCTCCTTATTGATAATATCTTCATCAATATAAATGCCCACTAGGAATGTATCAAATTCAAATGAACTACTTTTTTGTTCAGCCAATCTAACAAAATGATCTATTTCAACAACAAGACCCTCGCAAAGCCAGCAATCCAACGGATCGATTTTCTTTTCAATAGCAAGTTTCTTCCTAATTATTTTGCCTCGTTCCTTATTGGTTAATCCATGGCCTATTTTGGCAGCAAATCGACCAAGACAATGATCGCACAGTGGATGCGAACGAAAAAGAACATCGAATCGCTGGATAAGTTTGTCATCATCAAATGTTTCCATATTTCTTTCATTCGAGCATATTTCAATCCAGTATTAAAACATTGGTAAGTACTTCTATTACATATCGCAAGGAGCAAGATTTTTATTACCCATTCAAATACCAATAATAAACTTATCCGGAGGTAATGAAACAATGGTTCAAGTCAAGCCACTCAAAGGCATAACCTACAATGCAGAAAAATTTGATTCTTTAGATGAAGTAATGTCCCCCCCATATGATATTATTTCTCCAGACATGCAGAATAGTCTTTATGAAAAAAGTCCCTATAACTTTGTTCGTCTTATCCTTGGAAAACAAAACGATGATGATACCGAGGAAAACAATCGTTATACTAGAGCAAAAGAAGCATTTGAAAAATGGTTACAAGAATCAATTATCATTCCCTCAAAAGAACCTGCAATTTTCCCCTATAAAATCAAATATAACATTGAGGATCAACAAAAAACAATGAGTGGATTTTTCGTTCTTTTGAAACTTGATCCCACCTATGAAAAAGTAAAAGCTCATGAAAAAACATTGTCCAAACCGAAAGCAGATCGATTGAACCTGATGAGAGCATGCCATGCGAATCTTGAACCAATACAACTTCTCTACATAGATGAAGAAGATAGCATCCAGAAGACTATAGAAAAAACGCTTACAGAAGACCCTTACATCCAGGTCACTGGATATGATCAGTTCACTCATTCTATATGGCGACTTAAAGATAAATCAGTTATCTCAAAGATACAGGAAAAACTACAGGATGAAAATTTATTTATTGCTGATGGCCACCACCGATATCAAACCGCCCTAAATTTTGCTGAAGAAATGAAAACCCAGAATCCTTCAGATGAAGCACCGTTTAATTATCGATTAGTGATTTTAGCTAACATGTTTGATGAAGGACTAGCCATTCTTCCCACCCATCGTCTCATGCATATGGAAAAACTAAAGCGAGAACGATTCCTAAAAGATCTAAGCACTTATTTTGACATTGAACAACATAAACGCAAACCAGCAGAAAGTTACCTTAGTCTTAGTAATAGCATAAAAAAACAGCTAGAAACAACAAAGGAACATAGATTTGTGCTTTATTTTAAGGATATGTTTTACGTTCTGCGATTAAAAGATGAAACAATTATGGATGAACTAGCTCATCACCGCTCAAAAACATGGCGTACCCTCGATGTATCAATTCTTCATAAAATCATCATCGAAAACATTCTTGGAATCACCAATGAATCACTAGAAGATCATGTAAAATACACCAGAGATGACGAAGAAGCATTACGTTCTGTTGATGAAGGAAACTATGATTTCTCGTTTTTAATGAATGCAACGAAAATCGATGAATTAAAAGCAATCGCTGAAGCTGGGGAACACATGCCACAGAAATCAACCTATTTTCTTCCAAAAATGCTTTCCGGCCTAGTAGTGTATAAAATGGATATGGATTAAATAAAATTTTTATCTTTAATAATGATAAATTAAAACTGAGTTTTCATAGTTAGATATATAAATCGGAACCTATTGCATCACCGCACTATGAGTATCACAGACATACTTCTCTTGATTGCAATTATCCTTGCAGGATATATTATAGGGGTAATATTTCTTTATAAAAAAGGATTATTTGAAAAATATAACATTTCATTTTATGGCCCAGCCTTACTCCTTCGAACAAACAAAGGAGTGAATAGTCTACGAAAAATAGCCAATAAAAAACGATTTTGGAAAGGCTATGGAACAGTTGGAGTCATTTTTTGTTTTCTCATGATGATTTTCATGATCTTTCTCCTCGCGTTAAACACCTGGACGGTTCTTGAATTTACCCCTGAACAACAACAAGAACTTCCCGGCATTGAATTTGGATTAGTAATCCCTGGTTTAAACCCCATTCTTCCTATAGAATTTTTAGTTTACATCCTTATTGGATTAATCATCGCTGTTATTGTGCATGAATTTTCCCATGGAATCCTTACCTTTGCTCATTCGTTAAAAGTAAAATCACTTGGGGTTTTATATCTCATCATTCCACTAGGGGCCTTTTGTGAACCAGATGAAGACCAACTCAGAGAAACAAAAATTAGTAACCGAATGCGTGTGTATGCCGCAGGCCCCATGTCTAATTTTACTGTTGCCATCATTGTTATGATTATTTTTTCCTTTGGTTTTATGGCCGCGGTTCAACCAATCGATGGATACCATATTCCTTATGTTGTCGATCAAAGCCCAGCTGATGACATTGGCTTACAAGCTGGAGATGTGCTCCAAAAACTAAATAATACTGAAGTTGAAAATGTTTCAACATTTCTCATCATTATGAACAACACAGCTGTAAACCAAACGATTCCTATAAATTATCTTCATAAAAATAAAAATATAACTACCACGGTCACATTAGCTGATAAATCCCAGTTCTCAAAAAATGTTTCAGATAAAAATGATAGTTTTCTCGGTATTGGACTCAATATTTATAATGTTTCAAAATTCATCGGATATCTTCAACATCCATTTACAACTGATTTTCCAGATGGACTTATCCTTGTCTATGCGCTTCCCTTCTTTGGTTACATCGCAGGATACAATCCATTAGTAGCTCCATTCACCCAAGGTTACATGATTCAAGGCCCATTATCTTTTCTTCCAAGCAATCTCTTTTGGGGCATTACTAATACCTTATACTGGATTTTCTGGTTGAATCTTGTGGTAGGCATGTTTAATGTGTTACCAATGATCCCTCTTGATGGTGGATTTCTGTTCTCTGATGCAATACGAGGAATTGTCAAACGAATGAAAGCAACAATCTCAGAAGAAAAAAGAGAAAACATCGTTCGCAATGTAACCATCTTCATTTCATTAATCATCCTTTTTATTGTACTCTTCCCATGGTTTGTCAAGTATTTCTAAAAGCAATACAAAAAGAACTAGTTGATAAATAAAAGAATAAAAAAAATTGATTAGGATGATTCATCCATGACAACGCTACATGGCGATGGAAGTTTCATCCCTGCTTTTCGCAATGCACTCTTTGCATGTTTAATGTTTTTTTCAGTAGTTTCAACATCGATAACTACTTGATTTTGTTGCACACGAGCAGCAATAGAAACAATCTTACCAAATGAAGCACGCATCCCTTGGGAAACACGATCAGCTCCAGCACCTGTGGCCTGTTTATTTTCCCTAAGCACAACATGAGGATACACTCGAATCTTCATTCGATAATTACCTAATCCAGCTTTTTTTTCCATGGTTCTATTTGCAGCAATACGAGCAGATTCAAGTGCCGCATGCCGAATTTGACATTGTTCATTAGCAATAAGATGTAAGGTAACTGGGAAATCATCTGTTTTATTTCCCAACACAAACTGAGTAATACGTGAATTTGGAATTCCGCCCATGTATTCTTTACGCGTTGATGCTTGACCTCTGATCTGTCTGTACATACTACCTGGTTTTCGTGCCATTGTCCACAACCTTTTAGATATCTATTTATTAGAGAAGGGGAAATAGACATGGTATTAATAAACCTTATTGACTAATAAATAAAATTGAAAAGTGTGAGAAAAAGCGAAATTTTGATTAATATGGCGCTTTTTCTTCTCTTCACACTTTTAATAATTCCTAATATTGAATTGGGCCTGATTCATAATTCATTTCCGCTTTATTTTATCTATCCCAATCAGGTATTAATATCATTTTTTTGTGCCCAATTTCTATAAGTAGTAACTATTTCAATTGTCATACTTAATGATTTAATTATAACTTTCCTCTGTTAGGAATTATGAATCAGGCCCATTGAATTAGTATATTATATTTTTGTCATAATTCAAAAATACCTTTGCACATATATGAGGAGATTAAT
>JAWOBC010000145.1:0-3977 GCA_046498165.1 Thermoplasmatota archaeon | reverse complement strand
GGAAGAGGCTCCACCAATGTGCTTCAGAAGGAAATAGATGAAATTATTGCTGATTATGGTCTTTTGTTATCTGATTTTTCAAAAGAAAAAATTCGTTATGCTATTCAAAAAAATCTACTTGGGTTTGGAAAAATCAATTCGTTGATGCAGGATCCAAATATTGAGGATATATCGTGTGATGGCGCAGGTCTTCCTCTTTTTTTATATCATCGTGAACATGGTTCAATTCAGAGTAATGTGCAGTTTAATGATGAAGATGAATTATCTGGTTTTGTGATGAGACTTGCGCAGAAATCTGGGAAACATATTTCGATTGCTCATCCGATGATTGATGCCACGATGCCTGATGGATCTCGGATTCAGATGACGTTGAGTACTGAGGTGAGTACTAAGGGATCAACCTTTACTATTCGAAAATTCCGAGAGCAACCGTTTTCGCCAGCGGATTTGATCAGGTTTAATAGTTTTTCTTCTGAGATGATTGCCTATTTCTGGTTGGCCGTGGAACATGGTGTGAATGGGTTGATTGCTGGAGGAACCGCGGCAGGAAAAACTAGTACACTCAATGCATTGGCCTTGTTTATCCCCCGGGAATCAAAAATCGTTTCCATCGAGGAAACCCGGGAGATCAATCTTCCACATCCAAACTGGATCCCTGGTGTTTCTCGGTCTGGTTTTGGTGATGTAGTAGCTGGAAAGATGGCTGGTGAGATTGATTTATATGATTTGATGAAAGCAGCACTTCGGCAACGACCAGAATACATCCTGGTTGGTGAGATACGAGGAAGAGAAGCCTATGTGCTCTTTCAAGCTATGGCCACGGGTCATACCACCTATTCAACCGTGCATGCGGATTCAGTGAAGGCATTGGTTCATCGGTTGGAGGGAAAACCGATTAATATTCCTCGTTCAATGCTTCAATCATTAGATATTGTGTTGATACAGGCATCAGTAAAAGTAGAGGGGAAACAGGTACGTCGAGTAAGACAGATCGTGGAATTGTTAAACGTTGATGCTGAAACACAAGAAGTGTTGACCAATACGGCGTTTACCTGGGATTCTTCTGAGGATTCTTTTGCTTATTCAGGAAAAAGCTATATTTTGGAACAAGTTCGCACCCAGCTTGATTTGTCTGCTGAGGAGATGTTAGAGGAGGTAAATCAGCGGAGAACGATCTTGGAATGGATGCATAAATATGATATCCATGAGTTTATGAATGTAGCTAAGATTGTAACGGCGTATACTGAAAACCCTGATGAATTGTTACATGAAATCAAAATGAATCCTGAGAAGGCAGCTCAATTTTCAGTAGATGATACCATACAACAAAAGGAATCATTGAAAGATAATAATAAGTTGGATACAGAAAAAAATCCTTCGTTGTCTGTTGATGAGAAGGAAAAATCTGTGTTTTCATCGGTTAAAAACCTCTTTTCAACGAGAAAGAAAAAGAAAAAGAATCCTTCTAAAGGAGGATAAATCACCATGTTAAATAAACTACAAAAGCTATCCTATAAATGGTTTGGAAAGTTTGCTACTAAGCATGTCAGTGAAAAACTAAAACGTGATCTTCTCAGTGCACATATGAATATTAAAGCTGATGCTTATTTCGCACAGGCATTGATGTATACCCTGCTTGGCTTCATTATTATGATTCCGGTTAGTATCGTGTTACTATTTGTTTTTTCGATGATTGTTTCTGGTCAGCTCTTACTCATTTTACAAGTACTGTTTGTTTTGCTTCCATTGATCGTTGCTGGTTTGATCTTTTTGGTGTACGGGCAACTGCCAGCTAGTAACGCGAAAGTACGAGGAAAAAAAATCGATGTGAATCTATCTTATGCGTTGAATTTTGTTTCTGCGATGTCTTCAGCGGGTGTCACACCTACTGAGATTTTTAAAAGTCTGTCAAAACAATCTATTTATGGTGAAGTGCAAAGTGAGGCTGCTTGGATTTATAGGGATGTTGCCGTACTAGGAAAGGATATTCTCACTGCTATCCGGGAGAATATGAAGCGAACACCTTCTGAACGGTTTAAAGAATTTTTACAAGGTCTTATTGTGACGGTGACTAGTGGTGGATCATTGAAGACCTATTTTTCAGCGAAAGCACAGCAATATATGGTGGAAAACAGGCAACGGCAGAAACAGACCATTGAAAGTTTGGGTATTATGGCTGAAAGCTATGTGACCGCAGCAGTTGCTGGTATTCTGTTGTTATTCATTGTGATTCCATTGATGATGATTATTAGTGGGGATACTAGTCAGATGATTTTTTTGTATGTGATTGTGTTTTTAGTGGTTCCTATGGTTCATCTTGGTTTTGGTTTTGTGATTCGTATGATGTCATTGGAGGGCTAAACAGATGATAGAAATTCCTAAACCCGGTTATTTAAAGCAGTTACAGCTTTCTGGTGATCTTCCCCGAGTTACGATTTACATCATAACAGTGGTGTCAATTATTGTTTTTTGTTTACTTGGGATCCTAGCGTTATTTGATATCATCACTTTTGCTTCACCAGTTGATTTTTTTGTGTTCGCTATTCTTGTAGCAACTGGTGTGTATGGAATGTATGAGTATTTGCATTACCGTAGGATCTATCAGATTGATACCGTGTTTCCTGATTTTGTGCGTGATCTTGCTGCTTCTCGAAGAGCAGGGATGACCTTTACCAATGCGATTTTGTTTACCTCTAAGGGTAGTTATGGGTTGTTAACTGATGAGATCAAAAAAATTGCTCAGCAGATCTCTTGGGGTAGTAGTGTGGAGGAAGCATTGAAATCATTTGCGCATCGGATTAATACCAAATCAGTAAGAAGAACCATTTCATTGATTATTGAGGCTAGTCGCAGTGGTGGTAATGTTGCTGATGTATTGGATGTTGCCGCGGATGATGCTCGGGAGATCAAACAACTTGAATCTGAACGAAGGGTGAACATGGCATCCTATGTAGTGGTGATTTATGTGTCTATGTTTGTGTTTATGGCTATTATTGCGATGCTTGCTGCAGTGTTTATTCCAACCATTACGGGTTCAGAGGCCCAGGGTCTGTCTACTACTATTGGTGGAACGGGTAATATTAGTCAATCAGCGATTATTCAAGTGTTTTATTTTGCAACCATTGTACAAAGTGTGGGAACAGGTATTGTTGCTGGGGTGTTTGAGGATGGTCATCTGCAGTCTAGTGTGAAACATGTGTTTATCTTGTTGTTGGTCACTTGGCTTGTGTTTAAATTTATTGTTGGTGTGGCATAAAAAAATGTTTGGGAGAAAGAAGAATGCATCGGCAGAATAAGGCAATCACTGAAATCATTGGAACGATGCTCCTACTGGGTATCACCATTTCATTGTTTAGTGTGGTCTATGTTTCTGTGTTTACGGTGTCGCCTCCCAATAGGGCACCTCTTGCTAATATCGCAGCTAATATTGTAGAAGATACTGATGGTGATAGCGTGGTTGTTATCCGGCATCTTGGTGGCAATCCTATTCCTGGTAATGCTGAGATTGTTATTAACAAAGGTGGAATCAGCCAGCGGGTTACGGTGAGTTCTTTGCTTGCTGAAAATGAGACGGAGTGGAAGGCAGGGACCACGTTTCGTTTTGATGAAGGTGATATCAGTGGTGTTAATATTGATCTAATGATTGTTGATGTTGATAGTAATGCGATTGTGATGAATCATCAACTGCAAAATGGAAGTAGAAACCTTCGGCCCAGTATTATCACTGATCCTGCATCCGGGATTACTACGAGTAGTGTTGATTTAGGTTTACAGTATGATTTCAAGGGTTTTTCTGGTGAGGTTTTTTTTGAGTATAGAAAACAAGGTGAAAGTTGGATAACTAATGCTACGCTCACGGGGTTATCTGATTCTGGATCTCACAGCACGACGATCACCGGCTTAGATGATGATACGAGTTATGAGTATCGAGCAGGGTTAAATTATACCCATAATGAGAAGCTTACGTTGTATGGTTC
>JAWOBC010000110.1:0-3593 GCA_046498165.1 Thermoplasmatota archaeon | reverse complement strand
CCATTGTTAATATTGGAGTCTTTGGCCATCTATCCTTTCTTACGAGTGTGGAGTATAGTTGGATAAAGTGAAGGGATAGATAGAGGGATAGAGCTTTCAAAGAAGTTCATCTATAAAAACACAATGGACTCGGCATGCCTATCTGTAAACGGATTATGGAGCTTCATCATGGCAAAATCTGGGCGGAAAGCGATGGATTAGCCAAAGGAAGTACGTTTTATCTACAGTTTCCCCGTCATCAACCAAAAAACTAACGGTATGTTCACTCTAATTTTACAACCTCAGTATTTTTCAACAGCAATGGAAGAAACAAGAGTAAGGAAATACTACCAAAAAGAAGTACTTGTTCTTGCACTGACTGGGTTTGAAACAAAATCTCAAGACCAAGATACTGAATAAGGAAAAAGATGATCACCAACAAACAAATCAGTATGATTGCTGAAATTCCGAGTTGTTTCTTCCGAGAAAACACGGATACTCTTGGAAAAAAATCCGTATCAATGGTTAAAACTTTACTGGTTAATAACAAACTCGGAATCAACATAAATACACTATAAAGGAACAGTTGAACCGTGTGATCAATGGATGCCACCTGAAGCTGAGTAATACTAAATACATAAAAAAATAGTAATCCAACGAAACCAAGGTTTTTTTCATTGAAATAAATCCCCAGAGAAATCAGTATCAACGGTAGCATGATCTGAAGAAAAACGAGTACTGACAACGGTGCAAGTACCAGTAGCATAAGGGCAAGATATATTGGTATCAGATGCTGTCTTAATTGAATAGGTTTCATTTTATCGTCTCCGTTGAAGCGTCTGCATCACCTGCATGCCCTGCATAGAAGGATGAAGATTAACAATTTCCACTTGTTTTTTGCGAAGTTTATATAGTAATTGATCCCGGGCATGTTGTACTTTATACAGTTTTTCAACCTGATCTATCGTTAACTCATTTTTCATTTTTTCATTATATAACGGTGAAAACAAGGTAAGTAACCACTGAACATGATGTTTGGCATGAGCAAGCGTCATGGTTGAATACAAGGCATCAGTTTGTGTTTCCAAATCAGAAATAAAAATAAGATGAGCAGGTTTTGCTGAGGATAACAATGGAGCAACTGCTTGATAGATACCTGTGGTATGTAATCGGTTTTTCACATTCCGCTGAATGCCAGTGAGAAACGGTGAAAGTGTTGAAAGAAATCGTTGATGTTCAATGGGTTCCTCAGCTTTTAGATGATTTGCTTTTTTTGGTTTATTTGGCGTATATGATGATACACTCACTGAGTTTGGAAGCAGTGAACAACTCTTAAAAATATGCTGATAATCAAACGTGGGTGATACCTGCTCCACAATTTTATGTTCATCAAAGGCAACAAAACCAACGGGATGATGCATATTCTGCAGAATATGGGTTAACTGCATCACAATAGCAATAGCATGATCAATTTTTGCTTGTTTACCTATTTGTCTGCGCATACTGCGAGAGACATCAACAAAAATAATGGTTTCAATGGTTTCTCTTTTCTCAAAAAGACGAGTGAACAAGGTTTGCAACCGGGATGATGCCTTCCAATCAATATCACGAAGTTGATCACCCGGATAAAACTGGCGTATTCCTTTAAACTCAGTTGTTTGATCCAACCCACTCAACGCTGGAAGGAGCAAATTATCATTTTCCGCAAAACTTGCTCGTTTTGCTTTTTGAATATGAGCTGGATCACTATGAACCACTACCGTTAGATCATCAGAAACAACTTGTGTTGTTGTAAACAGATGCAGTTGATCACCAAGGGTCATCTTTATTGAAGGGAATTGATGTCTTCCCCGATTATGAAAGATCAACTGGCTGGTAAACTGAAACGGTTTATTTTGAGAGATAACACCAGTATGCTTAGTCGAAGTCTTTGAGAGCTCAGCAGCAGATGGGACAGATTCAGTGAATTGAAATCGAAGAGAATGTCCACTATGATACATACTTGTTTTGATATGCAATGGATGATTGACATAGAGAAGGTTTTCCAGAATAGCCCGTTTCATTTCAATTGAACCAATGTCAGATTCAAAACACATTTTTTTATAAATAAGAAACAACAATAGTAAAGATCCTGCTGCAGCTGAAAACACATTGAAAAACAAATATCCTTGTACAAACAAAAGCAGGGAAAGAAAAAGCAATGTTTTCGTTCTCATCGTCCACTGCATCTGCTGCATAAGAAATCAACAAGAGGAGCAATACTTCTGCTGTTATTCAAACCTTTGTGTTTTTTCAAAAAGAACGCAAAAGACACCTGTAAAAAAAGAGTGAAAAAAAGAATAAAAGAAAAAAAAGAGGGATTGAGGTTTTTGGGGTTTATTCGTATCCACCGATCTTAAGTGTTGGATCGCCAAGAAGCACCCATTGAGTCATTGTTTTTGGATGACCTGCGGAAAGATCAGTCATATCAAAGTTGTCCACATAGGAACGAAGCGCTTGCATATAGGCATCACCTAGGATATCACGGCCTTCACTTCCATATTGTTTGAAAAACTCAATCGTGATCCAAGAGTCACCACCACCCGTGGTCAATTCCTTACCGGGCATACCATAGCCAAGACCAGTGTTACCCATACTCGCAATCGCTCCACCATCTGGATTTCGGATCAACCGCCAGCTAAATGTTTCAGGAACCGCTGCTCCATGACACCACATAGACATATCTGAAAACCAATCTATTGGAAGCACATAATGCAATCCTTCTAGAAATCCACGAAGCATGGAAACATTGAACTGACTGTTATGACAGCCACCAACTACGGCGATTGGTAGTTTTTCACCATTTGATAGCGTATCCATGGGAAACAATGGTTGCAGGTTACTGAATGGTCGTTGCCCAATAAGTGCACCACCCACATTGAACAACGTGATCTGGGTGACTTGCATTCCGGTAACACTCGAATGACCTCTATCTCCGGGTATACCTGGCATTTGATCAGCCCAGACATTCGGGCTGCCATGACCGGAGAAAAACAAAAACCCAGCACCCTTGCTTACGGATTCAATAACATCATCACGGCCGGTGAGCTTTCCATTGGATGTCCAAAGGATTTCTTTTTCAAATTCCTCAGGCATGTAATACAATGCGCCACCACGACCAAGTAATGATTTTTCACCAGTGGTCCATTCACCTTCATAATACATCTCGGTATCATTTCGCCAGTCCTCAAAAACGATGTTTCCAGTGTTATCCTTTATCCAAACATGCATGTCGGTGACATTACCATAGGGTTTGGGATCATAGCTTTTCCCACGAATGGTGAGAACCTCATCCACATAGGAAACATTGGCCCAGAAATAAAACTCATTACAGTAATCATTTCGGGGTGGATCAAAAGCAATATCAGTATTACCAAGGATATCTCCTTCAGAAACAGAAACGATCTCTGCGATAGGAACAGTGGGAAAACCATTTTCAAAGGCATCCTGAATCGCTGGATTTAAATGATCATCATGAGAATAAGTTATCACTGATTCCTGTGTATCATCCTTGGTCACATTAACACTAATAATTGGTCCCATTTCATTATCTGGATTTGCACTCTGTGCATAAA
>JAWOBC010000084.1:0-3389 GCA_046498165.1 Thermoplasmatota archaeon | reverse complement strand
CCACAATTGGAATGGGACTTTTGATGTGGATTATGATGAGAATGGCCGTTATATGTTGACAGTTGGTACCACTGTAGAGTCGGGTAGTTACACAATAGATCTGACTGTATTTACGTAAAGAAATACTTACGTTTTCAAGTGAAAACGATGGAATCAGCAAAAAAATCGAGGTTCTTACTGAACGTAAAAATGAACTCAGTGAAAGCACTAAAACCATTCAGGAATCCATCACACAACACCAGGAAAACATTCAACACTATAAACAACAACGAGAACAAGCCAAAGAACAAATTCAAACACTGACCAATGTGCAGGATCAGATGACTGATAAAATCAAACAATTCTCTGGTAAACGTGATACCATCTATAAACAAACCATTGCTATTGAAAATGATCTTGATAAAATAAACACCCGTATTGAATCCTATTATGATTTGATCTCACGAGCCAAATACCGACTTCCCACCCTTGAAGAAACTATCAAAGAACTCAATGAAGAACTCAAACTCTATGGAGTAGACGTGGATACGAACCAGTTACCACCCGTTGATTCATTAAAGGAATCCCTTCGAGTAACCGAGGAATCCATGCGGGAACTGGAACCGGTGAACATGCGAGCTCTCGATGAATATGATCATCAACAACAACGAAAAACCAAACTGGATGAAGATGTTAATCATCTGAAACAACAACGGAAAAATCTGATGAAACTAGTCAAAGAGATCACTAAAAAGAAAAAAACCCGGTTCCATGAAGTCTTCAAAGAGATCAATCATAACTTTCAAGAAATCTATGGGAAACTCTCCGAAGGTGGAGAAGCAGAACTCAAACTTGAAGATCCTGATAATCTTTTTGAATCCGGACTTACCATCAAAGCACGGCCACGAGGAAAAAAAGTACTCTTGCTCTCAGCGTTATCCGGTGGAGAGAAAAGTATTGCTTCACTTGCGTTGATTTTTGCGGTACAACATTATGATCCCAGTCCTTTTTATGTACTTGATGAAGTGGATATGTTTCTAGATGGAGTCAATGCAGAAAATGTTTCACGGATGGTGAAACAAAACGCAGTGGATTCCCAATTTATCATGGTATCCCTGCGAAAAATCGCGTTAAAAGAAGCAAATCATGTGTATGGAGTGACCATGCATGATGATGGCATTTCAGATATGATCGGAAATATCGATCCTGCAAATGTAGGGCCAGAAGGAGAAATACCAGTTCATGGAGGCTGAACATAAAAGATGACCGATCCATTAGTAGACAATGATGTAATCAACCATTTGCTTTTTCATAAATCACTGATCGATGAACAAGATGATGCCAGCCGGATCAACTACTATGTTGATGTCTTACAAAAAACCAATGAAGGAAGCTATCTTTCAATGGATAATCCCTTTGAACGATCCATTGCTATCGCTTTTGAACTAGTGATGAATCAACAATTAAATCCTTGGGATCTTGATTTAGTTTCTTTTTCAACTATGTATATGAAACGAGCAAAAGAAGAAGACATCGATCTGATCACCGCTGGCCGCATTATTCATATGGCCTGGAAGATTCTTCGATTACAAAGCGATGATTTAGTGGTCAGCCTGCAGGAACCTGAAGAACCAGATGATGATCTTGCCTGGGATGATATGTCCAGTGAAATGTGGTTAACCACTGATGATGAATACTCATATGCCAATCTATTGATGAATCTACCCGATCCTCCTCTTGAGGAACCAGTCCGTCGGGATGCAAAACGAAAAGTCACCCTCATTGAACTGCTTGATGCCTTTGAAAATGCACGTCATGATGCAGAACATCATCAGCATTTAGAGATGCGTCGGCGGGAGGAACAACGTCGACTGAAAAAAGCATCCCGGAAACGAATGATTGGCACTGCTCATGAGGATAACCTTGAAGAAGATATCAATGAAATCTGGAAAAAAATCCGAAACATGGATAAAAAACAGATGAGTCTTATTGATCTCTGTACTGATAATAGCAGGGAGACCCTGATTAAAACCTTGATTTCAATATTGTTTCTTGCCTATGAAAACAAGGTGAAAGTATTCCAACGAAGATTTCCTTATGGAAAAATATTTATTAAAACACTC
The DNA here is from genome assembly GCA_046498165.1 of Thermoplasmatota archaeon. GTDB lineage: Archaea > Thermoplasmatota > E2 > DHVEG-1 > DHVEG-1 > EX4572-165. The sequence goes on along the minus strand of JAWOBC010000084.1, from coordinate 1,287 downwards.
GGTTGTACTTAAAAAAAGAGATGGATGGTTGCCGTGACAAAAAAAGAAAAAACCCTGGTTGAATCCGTGTTATTTTCTGCCAGTGAACCTGTAAGCATCTCTCAAATCAAACAAGCAACTGGTTTATCCAGAAAAAAAATAAAAAACATTCTACAAACCCTGATAGAGGAATACAAAACCAAACAGGATTCAGCGATGGAGATTGTGCCAGCAGGCGAAAAATATGTGATGCAGCTGAAAGAAGAATACAGTTCACAATCATATCATGTCACTGCTCCAGATATCAATGATGATATGCTGAAAACACTTGCGCTGATTGCGTTTCATCAACCAGTGAAACAATCAAACCTCCGGCGGATGGCAGGAGAAAAAATCTATGATCATGTAGATGTGCTTTCAGAGATGAAACTGGTTCATAGCAAAAAACATCGAAACACCGAACTCATCACCCTGACCAGTAAATTCCCTGAATATTTTGGCTTAGATGTCACCCAACCAGAGGATATTCGATCATTTCTCACCGAAAAAATCGTGGGAGATATCAACAAAAAATAAGGAAGGATAACTATTTTTTTTGAAACAATATTTTAATCAACCCCTTTTTCATTACCCTTTAATGGATGGGTCAAACAACCGAGGAATTATATGAAACCATCAAGGATTTGAAAAGCATTGATGAGTTCACCGAAGAAATAAACAATCGGCAGGCTACCTATGAGCATCTCTTTGATGAAGAGACCATTGGTATGCTTATCGTTGATGAACTAGGGAGAAACACTGCTGGAAAGGCTTCTATTGCTGATCTAGAACCCGGGATTGAAGGAACCATCACTGGTATTGTCACCCATATTGAACCCGCTCGATCATTTCAACGGAAAAATGGGTCAACTGGAAGAGTCGTTAATCTTGAATTAACTGATGATACTGGAAGTATCCGCTTGGTGCTCTGGGGAGAAGATGTAAAGCAAGTCAGTGAAAACAATATTCAGGTGAATACCAAACTTAAGATCATCAATGGATATACCAAAAAAGGCTATCAAGGAACAGAAATTCATGTAGGTCGATGGAGTACGATCACTATCCTAAAAAAACAAGGTACTCCTTCAGCAAAACAAAAACAACAGCAACAAAACAAACCAGAAATAACTGGCATCATAAAAAAAATCACGCCAACAACTGTTTTTTTCAAGGATGATGGAAGCTATGGTTTTGTCGCTAAACTATTTTTAGAAAACACTGATGAAACGTTGAAGATAACTCTCTGGGATGATCAAGTCAAACACGTTC
>JAWOBC010000051.1:0-16623 GCA_046498165.1 Thermoplasmatota archaeon | reverse complement strand
TAGTTCTCGATTGATCATTTTCCATTTTTTATATCGAGTTGGTGCATAATGAAGATAATGAGTGAAATAAAGAGAGAAAGAGTTGTTGTTTTCATCTTTTTTGATAGTTAACTCAAATTCTTTAGCTACATCAATGAAAAACGACGTGGGTTCTTTGAGTAGATTTTTGTACATATGCACGGCTTCACCTAATGCATATCGACGGGTAAAATAGGGATCATTAACACAAACAGCAATCATTCGAGCGATGGGATATGAAAAAAGTTCCATGAGGCAATCTGATCTTGTAGCAAGTCGTCGCATACCAACATCTTTCTGATGAAACGCGTTTTCAAGTCGTTCTACGGCGATGCTTCGGGATCGTTCATATAATGGGTCCTGCAAGATTTCAAGGATACTTGGTGCTTCATTTTGCACATATGTTTTCGCATCGGTAAGGAATGGATATTTTGCAATGATGGGAAGGGATTGCATAAAACAAAAGAAGTGTAGTTGTTTTTTTGTTAATGAAATTTTCTCATAATACTTGTTTTGCCAGAGCGAGCATTTTCACATCGAAGGTATTTATAAGATAACTATCAAAAGTATAGTTTAACAAAAAGAGTTTCAGAGGTAAAAAGGATGAGAGATGCAAACAAAATAACCCCAGAAAAGATTCACCCTCCTGAACATGCAACGGTTGATGTTGATGAGGATATCGTTGACATCTCCTGGACAGATTCCTTAAAAGATAACATTCAGTCGTTCTGGGAATCAATGATATAGAGTCTTGCTGTTTCATTAGATGAGGCTTGTATTTTTTTCAGAAAAAAATATAATCTACAATCTTTAAAGTGAAATCGACTGTTTTTTTTAAAAATTATTGAAGGGGTTTTTTGCTCACACGGTTTTTTTGGATATGTTGATATCATCCAATAAATAATTAAATACTACTTATCTATTATCAAGAAAAACTATTTTGGGCCCGTAGCTTAGTCTGGCGGAGCGTCTGGCTCATAACCAGATGGTCGTCGGTTCAAATCCGGCCGGGCCCACTCATTTTTCTCTGAGTGATTGCTTTGGGTTGATAACCGATTTTACACCCGACTCAAAGTTCAGTTCTCCTCACTAATCCATTTTTTTTCTTTTCATTTACAATCGAACCTAGCGGGTTGGATCTATTTTATAGGAAAAAACATGCAATTTGAACGTCTATTTTTTTGGATTTTATCAAACAAAAATTGGTGTTCGAAAGTTTCAAATATCTTAGAGATTTTTAATTCGTTTTGTCCAAAATTGAAAACCAATCACATGTTATTTATACTCCAAATAATTCTTTGGTGAGGAGGATTAAATGCCACATACCAACAAATCAGACACAGTCCTTATGGCTTTTAACCGCTACATTGAGGCGTTCAACAGCTGTGACCTTGCTGAGATTCAGCACCAGCTTAATGTTGATGTTGAGGTCAAATTCAACGGCGCTATTGCTGCACAAGGTCGCGACACGATTCTGCCGAGTTATGAATCCGACTTCAGGAGTGGTAAGCAAGTCGAAGTGACACGAGGACCCATACTACAGGACAAGGGTGCCACGGTTGATGTTATTGTCACTCTCGTCGCAACGACTCCAGGAGTAGACGTCGTACAGCTCGATGTTGTGTATATATATGATATCGCTTCAATGACACAAGTGCGCCATATCATTGACAATGTCAAAACATTGAGTTCCGATTCCACATAATAAGATCAAACCTGAAAGTTAGAAATAATTAAGAGAGAATTAATACTGATAATCCAAAATGGCCTTTTAAATGCATAATACCTCTCCTCCATTAGATGTAATGTATGTTTTGATCAATAACAAAATTTCGCAGGATGTATGCAAAATCAACAGGTAAGTTTTAGACGGACCTGGCAAAATTCAAACATCAATATCATAATAACAAGTATCACAGGTTTATCCAGGCCCATCCATCTATTTTAAGTTGTAATTATTAGAGAATCATTCGAATAAACGTGGTGATTATAACTGTTACAATACCAAAGGCGACAAGTTTCAAACCTGATAGAATCATGTGTTCCCGTGATATTTTTCCGATGTAAAGACCAAGGATGAAAAAGAGAAGCAATGAAACAACAATAGAGATGTAAAGAGAAATCATATCTAAAATAAAAAGAAATGAACCAAGTATGAATGGGATAACTGGTATGATCGAGCCGATAAAGGTAGCCAGTCCATCATAAAATGCACTAGAAAGAAGTTTTTGATTTAATTGTTTATCAATTGTGGTGCCATGAAGATCTCCTCCTTGTTTTAGCATCGCTTTTTCGATTTCAGCAAGTTCAATTTCTTTTACTAGTTTTTCTCCAACTGATGCACCAAGTATATTTGAAAGTCCATTGGCTACACCACCTCCAATCCCTGCGGCGATAATGATTGCGTTTGCCGCTGCTTCAGTAGTTGTACCGATAGCAGTACTAGCCCCTATGACCACTCCTAAACTTGCTAAAACACCGTCGATAAAACCACGAATGAGATATCGTTTTTCATGTTTTGTTGTAACCACAATCCTCACGTTAGCGGAGAGAGTTATTGGTTCTTAAAAAAACTTATGATTCCTTTTTTCTAATTCAACCGGTATTACCTTCCTTTGAGAGACAAATACCTTTATGTAAAAAGGGTTTATGCAAGGGTGTATGCAACAGTTAACCATTGGGTTGTTTCATGATGATACATTGGCTAAAGAATTAGGAAAAAAAGCAACTGCTAGCGACATGGTCTTTTTTCATCGAAAAAAAGATGACATGGTTTTCTCTTTTGTTTACCCTGTTGAGGATAAGATCACTGCAAAAAGCCAGATTATGAACATGATTGATGTTGCCATTGTTTCAGCTGATCAGATCAGCCCAGCTGTTGGTGAAACAATTCTTATGCTTGATTCATTAAAAATAAAGAAGGGTTTGTTTATCATTCCACCATATGCAGATACCGATCAGTTGAAGAAAATGATTAAAGAAACTGCCCTTGAATCATTTCAGTTCATCCCAAGAGATGTTCATCAGATTATGGAGTTTCTTGAGCAGCAATCTGTTGTAAGAAATCAGGATTCAACTGGTGTTGTTACCATTGATCATTCCTTTCATGTGAAAGGAGTAGGTGAGGTGACTTTAGGATTTGTGACTCAGGGACTCATTAGAAAACATGATAAGGTTGTTATTCAGCCTATTGGTAAAGAAACCATTATTCGTTCTATTCAAATGCAGGATAATAATGTTGATCAGGCACCAACAGGATCACGTGTGGGTCTTGCATTAAAAGGAGTAAATGTTAATGATTTGAAAAGAGGATATCTTCTTAGTTCCTCAGAGGAGGTCATATCGGATTCATCATTGACTCTTTCATTTTCTAAAAACCCGTTTTATCCAACTATAAGCACGGGATCATTTCATGCAACGATTGGTCTGCAAACCATTCCCATCAAGATAACAAGTATCGATGAGGGAAAAATGATTATTGAAACAGAGAAACCAGTTTGCTATATGAAAAATCAACCAGTTATCATTCTTGATTTAAATGCAGATAAGTTACATCATATGGGAACAGGCCTCATCATATGATTCTGTTTTTTTTGAATGTATCAGCACAAACATCATTTTTTTAACATTTCCGCATTATTTCTTTCTTCTAAGAATTGAATACCGTGTTCAGTAAGCGTGATCTCATCCATATCAATGTGTTGCAGCAACTCCATTTTTAACAGTTTCTGAATCATTTGTTTTAATTCATCTAATGAGATATCTAGTATTCCTAAAACGGTTTCCACATGCAGATCTTGTTCAAAAATCATACTTAGTAGATTACTTTCTTTCTCTGAAATGGGTGTGTTCATCCCCTTTTTTTGTGGTGGAGTAGCAATTCTTGTTAATCGATTCACATGGTTTTTGATGATTGTTCCCATGTTTAATTTATCAAGGATTACACCAGAGGAATCATAAAGAACACAGACATCGTTTTTTTCATCATATTTCCAGTTGGTAACACTATCCCATGCATACCCTAAAAGACTAGTAGATTGTTCATTTGATTTCTGCTGCTGACGACCATACACATGTTGTTGTTCTAGTTCCATTATTGATAAATCAACATGATGATGTTCAAGCAATGAAATAATTTGATCTCCAGCGCTTTCTCGAAATTCTTTAATGAAATAAAGCCCGGCTGCATCTTTTAAATCCATTTGTGCTACACGGATGATAATTCCTAAAGCAGTACATACCGTATCAAAACTAAACGTATTTGTTTTTGATGATACAAAAATAGATTCCTCTGAATCACTTGGATTAATAGTCACATGTTTTAAAAACGGATATTTTGGCTCAAGGGTTTTGATAATGGCAGCAATGACATTATATGTGAATTTATCACTTGTTCGTCTTCCTGCAACAGCACAGAGTGATTCAATGGTTCGAGTAATAAGATATGAGTTTGAGAGAGCTGACATTGATGATACCTCCGTTATCGTAATTCTTCCTCGAAATCATAATCCAAATCAAAATCGTTTTTCTCATTGGATAGATCTAATTTCAATGATCCCGAGCTTTTTGACATTTGTTTTTTTCTTTTGTTATCAATAAATGATGCCATCACACAAAGTGGGTCGTTATTATCATCTCTTACGAGACTTGCTGAGAGTTGAACTTGAAATACCTTGCCATTGTTTTTTCTGGAGATAAATTCACCAAACCATCCTTCTTTTTCAAATAAGACTTCTCTTACCTCAGCATATTTTTCTTTGTTGGCCCATAAGCTTTCAAATGTTTTCCCAAGAATCTCTTTTTCACTGTTAAACTCCCACATGTTTAGAAATGAGGGATTAACATAGGTAACCTCTCCATCTAAATCAATAAAGGCAACAGCTTCTATGGATGATAAAATAGCACTATCCTTTATTTTCATTTCAAGTTCCAATTGTTTTTTCTCACTAATATCCTCAATGATACCGATTGATCCAATGACTTGTTCGTTTTTATCTTTGATAACACGTAAGCTGAGATTGATTTCCACAAGAGTGTTATCCTTTCGTTTCATTTTTGTTTCTAAATGTTGCTTGATTCCTTTTTTTCGTACTTGTTCTTGCCGGATTTTTTCCCATTCTTCCCGGGGATAAAGGGTTTTGATATTGGTTTGATGTAAATCTTGTGTTCCCATTCCAAGAAGGGTTTCCACTTGATGATTCCAGGAGACTAATCGTTCATGTTCATCAGTAAGCATTATGGCGAGTGGGGAGTTATCAAAAATGGTTCGATATTTTTTTTCTGATTTCTCCAGTAGTTTTTTTGTTTCTTCTTTTTCTTTGATTAGTTGTTTAAGACGTTCACTTTCCTTTTCTAACTCTCGAATACGTTTACTTGAACCAGTCATGACTCCTTCAAAATTGGTTAATGATTCCTTAATAGATACGCCACCTTCTTTGGGATCAACCACATATCGTCGTAAATCTTTCTTATGTTGACTACCACGCATTTTTAGCACGTTTATCACTGATTCTAATTTTCCTTGCATCTCTACATAGCGAAGCATGATGATACCATCAGTTAATGTGGATAAATTTTGACCGACTAATGTTGATCCGCCGATTAATGAATCTGTTGCTGCGGTAAAAAAACTGGTGACGCTTTTGTTTTTTAAAAATCCATTCAGTCGAATCGCGAAACTAGAGAATTCTTCTTGTATGAATTCATGACTGATCGCAGATAATGAATCAACTGCACAGCGTTTCACCTTGTTTTCAGTGATATACCGTTGAATATTGGAGAAATGTTCTTCTAAAAGATGATCACTTGGATAGGCACAATACAAGTGAAGGAGACCTTTTTGTTCAAATGAAGCAAGATCCCATCCAAATGCAGATGCATTCTTGAACAGTTGATCTCGGCTTTCTTCAAAACCAACAAAAAGACAGTGTTCATCATTACGAAGTCCATCTATAATAAATGCTAATGAAAGAAGGGTTTTCCCAGTACCCGTAGAACCAGCTAATAGTGTTGATGACTGTTGAATGACTCCATCACCGATCATTTCATCTAACACGTTGTTTCCGGTGGATACACGTTCATCTGAAGCTTGATAGCGTAATGGTGGATGTATTTTTGGAAATAAACTGAGACCATTGCTTGAAATTTTTATGGGTATTGATTCCGATTGAAAACTTTTTCCTCGTACTTTTACGATTCGTAACTGACGTTGGAACATGTCTTTGACCGGTGCTTGATCTAATCGCAAGATGGCATCTGAAATGAATTCCTCCACATCATAGACTGAAAATTCACCAGGAGTTGATACTTCACTTGTTAAAATCGTGGTGCATCCAAGAGTAGCAAGCATTTTACCTAACTGAAAAATAAATGATCGAATACCTGCTTTTTCATTACAATGATACGCAACAGCAGTGATCGAATCGATACATAATCGTTTGACATTTCCTTCTTTTACCAGTTTTTCGATAAAAGAAATGATGTCATTTGCATCAAAGGTCGGACCAGAAAAACAATCACGCATATCAACGATTCTTATCTTTTCCTGTTCCACCGCAGTTCGATCATAAAAACTCATTTTTTCCAGGTTCTGCACAATTTTAAACAAGGGTTCTGTTAGCGAAATATATACTCCATTCTCTCCAGTATTCACTCCCTCAAATAGCCATTGAAATGAAAAAATCGTTTTTCCACTCCCTGAAGATCCAGCAAGCAGGACTACTGCACCTTTAGGAAATCCGCCATCTAGAATCATATCAAACTCAACAATCCCTGTTGCAGAGCTCTTTAAGGATTCTATTGAAGACTCTGAATGTTCATAAGATTGATCGCTGAGGATTTGTCCCTTTTCATCTTTTTCAGTTGGTTTTTGATCAATGTTTTGTTTTAGTTCTTGAATAATATCATTATATGGAATGGATTGATTTGATGGGGATTCCGACATTGTTATCACTCCTCAAAAATTCATTATATCTGTCACTATTGTTTGGATTCGTTGTTTTTTCTGTAAATGAGTGCGGAGTGCAATTCATCCCATTTTTTTAGGAATCAGTATTGTATTTTTTGTATTTAATATTTTATAAAAATTTATTTGAAACTATTGTATTATTTTTATCCTAATAGATTGTTTTTTTCCAATCATCCGTGAAAAAACGTTGATATCTTGTCCGCTTGTTTAATGAGAAACGAGTTTATTTTTTTAGGCATCAATATTTTTTTATGGTATAATCTCCGTTGTATTGTTATATGGTGGATATTTTATGTTTTCTTTGTACGGTTCACAAATGGTTTTGTATTGTTGTAATTCATTGATTAAAAATTTGGTTACATCACAGATTGCATAAAATCCTTGCATCCCCCAGTATCGTTCCTTATTTGCAAAAAGACAACGCCCACCACAAATAGAATAGACATCACAGCTTGGGCAGGGACTATCTACATGAACTTGATGAAAACCAGTTGAAATATCCCCTAAATCATTCCAATGATGACCGGGAGCAATGGGGCAAGCAAGGATCTGACCATCAGTAGTTATCGCAACAGCGTTTTCACCAGCTTCACAGGGAAGACCATCGATGTCATAAAGTAATCGAGTCATAATCCCTCTGAACGGAATGATCCCTGTTACTTGACCTTGTTTTATGTCCTCAATCCAATCACTGATGAGTTTTTTTATTCCTGGTTTGTAGGATTGTTCAACCCATGTGTTAAATTCATCGAGTTTCCAGAGTACACTCCAAACCACATCTAGTTGCCAATGAACAAAAGGAAAATACTGTAAAAGATGAATGACATCCTTGTAGATATCGGTCTGTTTAGAAACCGCCATACGAGCGATGAGTTCCCCTTGAAAACAGCTCTCATCAATAACATCGACAGCATGCATGACCTGTTGATAACAGCCGTTCTGTCGGTATCCATCAGTGATTGATTCCCTTCCATCAATGGAGAGAAGAATGGTATCAAACTGGGAGAGTTCATCACGGATGCTTTCAATGAAATAACCATTGGTATTAATCACAAAATGTTTCGCAGAAAGTACTTCTAAATATCGTTTCACTATTTCTGATCTGAGAAGTGGTTCTCCACCATAAAATGCAACAATTGCATCTGGATCTTTTTCGATGAATCGTTGTAATGCCAGCGTATCATAGGTGATATCAGATGGCATACCAGCTAGACTACCACCGCAATAGCGGCAGTGAAGATTACATAATGGTGTGGTGAGAATGATATAAAGCATAAGGGAAAATAGGGATGTGTTACAAATAGATACTGCCCCTATTTCCTAGGTTTCTAAATGTAAAAAAAGGAAAAAGAAGGTGTTTCAACAGACGATTATGCAAGTAATTTTTCGATTCTTCCCTGTAAATCACTAATATCGAATGGTTTTTCAATATAATCCTCACCAAGAAATCCACCAGCATTTTTTGCAACACGATCTGTTCTGGCAGTGAGAAAAACAACAGGGATGTTCTTCCAAGCTTGATTTTCTTTGATTTTATCAAATGTTTTCCATCCACTCATCCCCGGCATCATAATATCAAGAAGAATCAGATCAGGGGATTCTGTTTCGAGGATTTCTAAACATTTTTCACCACTTTCCACACCTTTAATATCATAGTGTTCAGATAGTGATTCTAAACCATTTTTTACCGAGAAAATAACATCGGGATTATCATCAACAACCATAATTTTTTTTGCCATGCATTCACCTCAAACCATCATCTAGGATATATAGAGAGTTCATTTAATTAAATTATTGTCTTCTTCCCATCAAACATCCAAATTAAACGAACACTAAGCGGGAGTATGTGTTATCATGTTAAAACATTTTCTAAAAATCTGGCGAATTGAAAAAATCAGAGAGAAGCTTTATACATTACATGGGTTGGGTATCAATGATTGCAATCGTTTCAGAGCAGCAAGACGTTGTTTTTCACCGATATGTGCTTGCTTCACGGTTTCTTTAAGATGCATGATTGATTTATCCATTACCTTGGTATCAACAGGAAATGGTACTCCATCTTTCCCACCAACAGTAAATGAGTATTTCACTGGATCTTTCCAAGATGGTGGTTCTCCATAGATAAGATCAGAGATAAGAGCAAGTGCCCGTATGCTACGAGCACCAACTCCTTGAAAAGAAAGCAGCTCCTCATAATTTCTAGGTTGAAATTCATACAGTTCCTTCATTTTTTTCCAGTTTATGGTTCGAGGCATAGTGAGTGTTGATGGTTTAGATGAAATCATTTTTTCATTCCAGTTATCAAGAGTTCGTTGAGCTGATTCAAGAGAGAGCTTCTTCCATTCATGTTGCATATGATAGGGATTATCATTAACCAGATCAAGACTTATTTGTTGAGCAGAGGTACTATATTGGCTGGTCATGTCTAATACGGATTGTTCATAGGTTTCTGAGGCGATATTGGTATTTGGTTCACAGGTAAATGATTGCATGTTTTTTGAATACCAATGGTAGCGACGTGCATAATGATTCATCTCATTCATTCCTTGTTGAATAACGCCCCAGCTGCCTTCTTCGGTGAAAAAGAATACATGATGATATAATGGATATCCATCCTGTACCGCGGCGGTATCAATTTTTGCAGCCATTCTGCTTGCATATTGTAATGATTCAATAAAGGAACTTGATAGGTTATATTCAGATCCGAATTTTTGGATTTCATCTGGTGTTTTTCGAGAGGTTTTTCCTTTTCCACCCATCATGGCAAAACCATGTTCAGTTGGATCTATTGCTTGTTTCAAAGCAGCACAAGTAACCGTTGTGGTTCCACTTGAATGCCAATCATAACCAAGCACACAACTCAATGCTTGAAACCAAAAAGGATCAGAAAGCCGTTTGAGAAATGTTTCTTTTCCATATTCATACAGAAGCACTTCAACGATTTGCTCAGAGAGTTTCACCATTCTTTTAAACAACCATTTTGGGGCTTTTCCTCCATGAAGTGGCAGATGTGCCACACCAGTTCGTGACATGAGAGGAAAGAAAAGATGAGTTGAGTTAGATTGTTTTTGGGGAGGTAAGTGAAACTTTGTTGAAAAAAAAATACTTTCAATTACCCTGTTGAGGGGTTTATTAATGATGTTTTGTCTTGTGTTTTTTAGAACGACGTAAGATACGGGGGAAAAGTGCCAGCGGCGTTCACCCCCTGCTGGCTTTTCTGCCATTTTTTATTGTTTTTAGTTTTCCCATAATACTTCATAGGCGAGGCCTTTTAAACAACGACTCCTATATGTTCCAGGAAGGATGAAACGACAACTCGCCGCTTTTGATATCTATGTTATAGCTTTTGAGCTTCAAGATCTCATTGGAAGCTATATTGAAAAAACATATCAACTCTCAAATCAGGAAATTCTTATCAAAATTAGAAATAAACAAAAGAAAAAAAAGGAATCAATTTTTATTAGAAACGGGGAATTGATCTGTCGAACAGAAAAAAATATTGTCACACCAATGACGCCTTCAACTTTTGCAATGACCTTACGGAAATATCTGTCAAACGCAAAGATTCAAACCATTACTCAACATGAATTTGATCGTATTATCATCTTTGAATGTCAAAAGGGACCAAAAACCGTGAAACTTATCATTGAGCTTTTCTCCCAGGGTAACATCATCCTAGTCAATGAAAACGATAGGATCATTCTTCCATTTAGTAAAGAAAAGTGGTCTCATCGAGTGTTAAAATCAAGGGAAGAATATAAACCTCCACCATCTCAGCAAAATCCATTGACCATTTCAAAGGAATCATTTTTTGAAATACTGCAGAAGAGTGATGCAGATATTGTTCGAACACTTGCTTCTCAACTAAACATGGGCGGAGCATATGCTGAAGAACTCTGCAAAAAAGCAGAAATCAATAAAAATCAATCTATTTCCTCTTTTTCACAAGATGAATTAAACAGATTATTTGATACCTTTAAAAACATAGTGGATACATTTAAACAGCACTTATTTCAACCTGTTTTAGTAAAAGATAATGAAGAAATCATTGATGTACTACCATTCAGATTCACTAGTTATAAAAAGGTCACATTTGAAGACATTCCACAGATGGTAAAAGGTTTAGAAACAGCAATTACAGACAAGGATTCCTCAGTTCAAACAGAAACCAGTGCAGTGAATAAAAAACAACAAAAATTTCAACGAATGCTTTCCCAGCAGCAACAAGCAATCAAAAAACTAAAAGAAAAAATCAAAAAAAAACAGATCGAGGGAGAATTAATCTATCTTCATTTTAAAGAATGTGATCAGATCCTATCAACAATTCAACAAGGATTGAACCAAAAGGAAAAAAAAGAGTTTATCAAAGAAGTCAAACAGCATCCATTGGTGAAAACATTTGATCCATATGAGAATACATTGATTGTAACCCTTAACGATATAGAACAGAAGAGATTTGATGTAAGTCTAGATTTCCGGAAATCAGTTGCTGAAAACGCAGAAAATGCCTATAATCTGAGTAAAAAGCTTAAACAAAAAAGAAAAGGGGCCAAACAAGCAGCAGAAGAAACAAAGAAACGAATAAAACAAATGGAAAAACAAACAAAAACAGAGCTGCAACAGGGCATTCAAATCAGAGAGAAACCAAAGAAAAAACTCTGGTTTGAAACATATCGTTGGTGTATTTCTAGCAATGGAAACCTAATCATTGGTGGAAAGGATGCAAAAACAAATGATCAAATCGTAAAAAAACATATGCAAAAGGATGATCGCTATGCTCATGCTGATGTTCATGGTGCACCAAGTTGTATCATCAAAAACACTGATATCAATGATAAACCAATAGAGATAACTGATCAAACATTAACTGAAGCTTGTATCTTTTCAGCTTGTTATTCAAAAGCATGGAAACAATTCACTGAGGCACAAGCCTATTGGGTTCTCCCCAATCAAGTAAGTAAGACACCGCAAAGCGGTGAATATGTGCCAAGAGGTGCGTTTATTATCCGTGGGAGTAGACATTTCTGTAACTGTAAGCTAGAAATGGGTATTGGGAAAACTCAAATTGAACACATGGAAAAAATCATGGGCGGACCTGTTTCAGCAATAAAAAAATGGTGTTTCTCATTTGTCATCATTAAACCCGGGAGAACCTCAAAAACTGATGCTGCACATCAAATCGCTGAGCGTTTAAAGGTTTCCTCCGATGAAATCAATAAAGTGCTTCCACCAGGAGATATTAGTATTAGTTCAATACATCTAAAGCAAGAGGAGGCAGAGAATCAATGAAGGTGCTCTTTCAGGATGCAGATCATAACAAGATAAAACTGATGCCTGAAACCCTTGATGATATCTGGCATTTATCAAACATTATTCGAAAAGATGATTTGGTGAGAGCAGTGACCTTTCGATCTGATGATCAGATCACAGATAAGATTAGGACCAAGAAATCATCAAAGAAACGTATGAAACTTGGAATCCGGGTGGAAGAAGTCCAGTTTCATGATTTTTCAGATCGATTACGGATCCATGGTATTATTGAAGAGGGACCACAGGATTTAGGATCATATCATACCTTAAATGTCACCGCGGACAACCAGGATAAAATAACTATTCTCAAAGAACAATGGAAGCAACATGATCTGAAAAGAATCAAGGAGGCCGTGGATCAAAGAAAACAGGCATTGGTTCTTTTTGTTTCACTTGATGATGAACAAGCAACAGTTGCCCTGCTTCGTCAGAGTGGTGTGCAATGGATTGCTGATATTGATTCTCAACAATCAGGTAAACAATATGAATCAGAAAACAAAGAAAGAGAATATTTCGGAAATATTATCGTATTGTTAAAGACCCATAAGGATGAAAGTGCTCCATTGGTCATTGTTGGCCCAGGGTTTACTAAGGATCATTTTGTGAAATTTGGTCGTGAGAATTATCCGGATTTGTTTGATCAATGTATTATTCATCCAGCCGGTAACGCAGGAATGAATGGGATTCATGAAGCAGTGAAATCCGGTGTAGTGGAACATATTGCTAAAGAGAACCGTGTGGTTTTTGAAACACAACTGGTGGATCAGTTATTTCAGGAGATCAAAAAAAACAATTTGGCTAGTTATGGCGCTGAACAAGTGAAATATGCGTTGCAGAATGGTGCAGTGGACCGGTTGCTTATTACGGATACCATGGTGCGAACTGAGATTGGGGATGAACTTTTACAGATTGCTGATACCAATCAAAGTGAGTTTACCATTATTAACACTATGCATGATGCGGGAAAAAAATTAGAAGGACTTGGTGGCATTGCTGCACTACTTCGTTTTAAAATTTAGAAAAAAAAGGGAAAAAAGAGTTTTGGTAAAGAGAAGATGAAGTTAGATCATTCCTCTGCCGTAGCCAAGGTTAACGTAGAACTCGCCCACATTGTGATTATTGCCGTCATCTCCAGTTTCTTTGGTATCATCAGAATTAGACCCACCGTTATCTGAATCCTCAGGTGCTTCTATGTTATATTCGTAATAGGTATAGGTTGCGGTTAATTCAAAATCGTTTCCTTTATCACGGATGACTTTCAGTAAATGGAGAAGATGCCAGAATCGCTCACCAGTGTTCACGGTTACCGTGGCATCAAATGATGCTTCATTGTCTCCCTTAATAATATTGTTAATGTTGGTTTTTGCTTCAGCTAGATCTCTTGCTTCCACTGAACTATCATCAGGGCGGTTATTCACCGTATAAAAAAAGGTAAAGTTACCGCTTCCTTTTGAGGATTCAGTTTTGGTTTCATCATCTAAAGAGAGTTCTGCTGAAAGGGTATCTAATCCTCGTTTAACAAGTAATCCATAACTATAATCATCTTTCCAAACCAGATTGAGATCAACAGTGGTAAGAACAGTGTTAGATCCTGAGGAAACCATAAAGGTATCTTCATATGGTGAGTTTTTTCCTGCGTAGAGTGATTCACCAATGACCTTTTCACCAGTATGTTGTTCCCATGTATATGTATACGTCATGATCTCATCAGAGGGTTCTCCAACATTTTCGTCACTTTCTGGAGCAGAATAAAGTGCTATGCCTACACCAGCAACTACAAGAATGACCACGCCTACGATGAGAATGATTTTATCATTTTTTTTCAAATTCATAGAGAGACACCATTATCAATATTGATGATTTTTATTTACCCATTATTATAAGTATTGTTCTTTGTTTAATAAGTTTTTTCATTTACAGTGGGAGAGATATTACGTTTCTAAGTAAATAACACACCCATCATTTATTAAATTTTTTGTTAAATATATTTAAATTCTTTTCTTTCGACAAAGAAAAGGGGGAACAAAAAAACGATGATGTTTCAGAGTTCTAATTCTCCATTGTTTCGCAGTATCCCTCGGTGAGGATACTGATCATTGATTTGAGGCTCCATGGATTCATATTCATCAAAGGTTGCATCGTTTCGTAACACGTAACGGGCATAATAGAATGCTTCTTCAACAGAGACTTTCCCATTTTTTATTAATCCAAGCACGGGTGGTTTTCCCACTGATCGAATACCTGGTCTGAATCCATCAGCTTCTCCACTGGTTAAACCCTCGAACCATAGAAGAGTAAACAAGGGACCACGGGTGGTACTGGCAAATCCTGATCTGAATTTGCTTGCTCCAGAAATCACCACACGACCAGAACCCGGAATTCGGGAGTTAAGAAGGAAAAAGGTTGGAAAATCAGCTATTGTTCTTTGAGCAAATCCACCACTGAAACAGGCATCAACAATCACCGTGGTTTTATCAGCTCTCAGACTATACAGCATATCTCCAAGTTCACGGTCTGTTAAAAGTTCATCCCAGAGAAAAAGAGCGCTTCTTTTTAGTATTTTTCCACCAGTAATTGGGTTATCAGTATCTCCCGAACCATGACCTGCAAACCAGAGAAAGACCTCACTATCGGTGTAATCGTTAGCTTCTTCAACGACATGACGAATAACAGTTTCCACATTTGATTCTGTTGCCCCTCCATAATGAAAATCATATTTATGCGGCCGTTGTTGAAGCGTTTCTATTCTTTTTCCATAGCCGTTATCCTCACGTATCCATCCATCATCAAAAAGAATGAATATATTGCTTGTTGAAAAATCATATTCTTCAACAAAATAGGAGGCCATGTCCTCAGCAAGGTAAAGACCACCATTTCCTAGTTTGGTCTCATTTTTTTCAGGGTAATTGGCTGCGATGACAAAGACGGCCCATTTATGTGCTTCACTTTCTTCAATCTCAGGATTGTGAATGTTTACTCTTATTTGTACAATTTCTGAATAGATGTTTCCATCATATGCTCGCACAGAAAGTGGTGTTAGTCCATCCTGATGTTTATAGGTGTTCCAGTCATAGCTCCATTCAGTTGTTCCTTCAACGGTTTCCCAATCACTCCCATTAATTTTTATTTCCACGGTTTCAACATCAGCATCATCAGGATCCGTTGCCGTTCCTGTGATTTTTACAATACTAGCAACGGTTGCATTGTCCATTGGATAATCAATTTCAACGATGGGAGGTTTGTTTTTCGGAGTTGAATCTTCTAAACATCCTGAAAATAAAAGTGTAATTAAGAGAATAAGAAGCATTAGACTGAATAGTTTTTTCATCATGTCTATTTTTATTTTACTCTTTATTATTTAAAAACATTTCTTAACAAATCACTCCCTATATGTAAATAAGGGTAATATTAGGATTTATTAGGATTTATTGTATGTCATAGTTCTATCTTGAAAAATGTTGATATCCTTCGTTGGGAAGAATAAATCTATTTTTCTTGGTTTTTAAGATGATATCGTTGTTTTTGGTGACCACACCAATCATAGTGACATCTACATTGAGTGATGCTATTTGTTTTTTGATACCTGGAAAATCTAATGCTGATGTAGTAAAGAGTAGTTCATAATCTCCACCGAAATGAAGAAGGGCATCATCAGGGGAAATATCGAAATCTTTCTTTTTGAGCTCCATGAGCAATGGAGAAACAGGAATATCTTCCCTTGTTATCTCAAATCCAAGTTGATTACATTTTCCCAGTTGATAGAGGGATGATGATAAACCATCGGATAAATCCATACAGCAATGAACTTGTTTGCTGGATGCTAATTTTTTTCCTGCGTTGATGCGAGGGATGGGATGAATTAATCCTCGTCTTATTCTCTGAGCAATATCTTCGGTTTGAAGACTATAATAGCCAGCAGCTGCTTTTCCCAGTGTGCCGGTGACTGCAACTACATCATTTTCCTGTGCTCCATGTCGACTCATAAATTCTTCAGGTGAGACACTTCCAATAGCTGTTCCTGCAAGAGTTAATGTTTTGTTTTCTTTGGTGTCTCCACCTAAATAAGGAGTATCAAAGGTTTCTGCACAGTGTTTTGCTCCTTGCACGATCTGAGTGAAATCTGAGACCGGATAATCCTTAGGAAGACCATAGGATATGACTATTCCTTGTGGTGTTCCACCTTTCGCTGCGATATCACTAAGATTTACTGCGACCACAAACCAGCCGATATCCCAAGAAGTCATTTCTTGAGGAATATGAGTATGTTTTGAAATCATATCTGTTGTTACCAGTATAAAACGATCATGAACTTTGAAAACACCACAATC
>JAWOBC010000147.1:0-4525 GCA_046498165.1 Thermoplasmatota archaeon | reverse complement strand
GTCGCCGTCACCGACTCGGCAAACGGCTCACGCTCCAGGAGAACCCGTCCGTAGGATTCGGCGAAGATGACGAATACATCCTTACCCCGCAACCGGTCGAAAAGCCCTTCACCAGAGCGGCCCGCCCATACATCCTCGTTGGGTATTTTTGCAGTGTCAAGTCTTGCTGAACTGATTAAAAGGGAAAATGCAAAATCAGAGATAGGTCCAGAAACTCTTTTTGGTGCAGGAACATATCAGATTCCAACTGATGAAAACCTGATTTATACGTATATGTCCAGGTTTACTATTCAAGCAGTCAAAGGAACATTATTTACCGATACCTATGATGTTGCTGTTATCCTTCTTCAACTCGAGGAAAATGCTGAATATGATGATATTCAACAACGGGTGCAAAGTGCTATTGATCATCGGGGAACGTTTTACACAGAGATGACGGTGACAGGAACCACAGCGATGCAGAATGCTATTCAGGAAAGCTATATGCAATATTTCCAAATCATTTTTGTTATCGCCATTGGCCTGGTTTCATTAGTATTATTTTTATTTCACCGTACCGTGAAAGGAATTGTGATTGCGCTTCTGCCTACTGCTTTTGCTATAGCCCTTACCTTTGGGGTGCTTGGAATCATTCAACCAGAGTTAACCTTGCTTTCAATTTCCATTGTTGCCCTGCTGCTCGGATTAGGAGTAGATTACTCGGTTCATGTGATGAATCGTTTCGCTGAAGAGCAAAACAATAAGGATATGATTTCAAACACGGAGAAAATATTGGGTTCAACGGGGAAAGCTATTCTTCTTTCAACGGTTACGACCATGATTGGTTTTGCTTCATTGATGATCTCAAGTATGTACCCTGTGGTCACCTTTGGATTTGGTTGTGCTTTAGGCATTCTTTTTGTGTTTATCTCCACCATTTTCCTCACTCCGTCTCTTTCTATTCTTTTGAAGTTTCGAAAGGAAGGCAAGCTTTCTAATTTATCATCGCTTTCTCATTTTATTCTAAGAAACAAAAAACGGATTATTGTCATTGCCGTGTTTTTCGCGATAATGAGCTTGCTGGTGCTACCGCAAACGGAGACCAATACCAATTATTTTGATTTGGCACCACAGGATGTGCCTGAACTGATAAAACTGGTTGAGTATTCTGAAAATTTTGGTGGAGCAAATTTTAATGCCTTAATGATTGAAACTGAACCACAAGGATTGACTTATCCGGAGACTATTGAAGCAATCTATGATATGCAAATGGAGATGCGCAATAATGGCATTGATTTATACTCTATTGCTGATGAAGTGAAAGATGTAAATGATATTTTAAAACGTAATGATATCGTTGAAAGTCTCAGCGAGTTTGCCGGTGTTGATGAAGTTATTTTTGATCGCATTTCCCAGACTGGATATGTTGATGAGGATTTCTCAAAAACTATTATCGTCGTCTACATCCCCACTGGGTTGAGTATGAATGAAATCGAAAAAAAGGTGAAAATAGTCAATACTATTGCTGCGCAAACAAGTATTCCGCATGGCGGGCATGTTTCTCAGCTTACTGGTCAGGATGCGATTAATGTGGCGATTAATAAAAAACTTGCTGATGAACAAACTCGGTCCATGATTGTTGCAATTCTTTTGGTCCTTGCTGCTCTTATCATTATCTTTAAATCTAGCTTACTTGGATTTTTAACCATGATTCCGGTTGGTTTTGTATTAATGTGGGAACCTGGGTTTTTAGTAGCTCTTGATATCCCATTGAACGTGATCACTATTTCAATTGCGTCCATCATGATTGGGATCGGAATTGATTACGGAGTGCATATCACTCATCGTATCCAGGAGGAAATGGAGAATGGGTTTGAAAAAATTGAGGCAATTAAAATAGCGGTAGAGCGCACTGGGCTTTCCTTGATTGAAGCTGCATTAACAACGATTGCAGGGATTGCATCTATTTTATTGACTACCATTGTTGCATTGCAGGATTTTGCTTTAGTCATTATTCTGATGACTGCGTTTTCTTGTATTGCTGCTACCTTACTTCTTCCAGTGGTTTATGGTTTAAAAATTGTAAAATAAACCTTTTTTCTTTGTTATGAGAACAATGGGTTGAGTGGTGGTGTTGATAGATACATCTGATTCAAAGCGAAAAGACTGGTGATAATTAGTATCATCATCGCTGGTAAAATTTGCATGAGAAAATCATCATCGATCCAAAACCCAGCATATTTTTCGGCGATAACAGCACTGATTGATCCTATGCTTGCGATGGGAATCATGATATGTATGGGTGTATGCATCCAAATGATGGCAAAAAACAAGAAACTAATAAGAAATCCTCCTAAAAGTGCACTTTTTTTACTGTAATGATGCCGGATTTCACCCATGAATGGATCTGTAATACTGGCACAGAGGATGCAGGGAATACTGATTTGTTCAGGGAAGAACAAAAAAAGAATCATTGCGCCTATACCAAAATACACATAGCTTCCAAGACGATTGTTTTCATAATGACGCAAGAGATCATCACAGGGAAAAGAAATATGGTTGCGCACTCGGAGTAAATCAAAGATGATAACAATCAATATGATTAATGGTGGAGCATAGATTTTCAGAATAGTAAATACCGGACTATCTGGTAAAAAATAATAAAGAATGAGGAGTGCACCAGTGTAATGAATGAGTCGTCGATACCAATGATGCGATGTTTTTTTTCTCTGTTCATTGTTTTTTATGATGTAATAATCTCCTTTTCCAAGGTCATAATTCCCTGTTTTCCACCGACGATTGCTCGATGGGCAAGGCCAATAAATAATCCATTTTCCACAACTCCGGGTATCATGTTGATATCCATTTCCATTTGTTCAGGATCTGGGATTCTATCGAATTCACAATCGAGGATATAGTTTCCATTATCGGTGATATAGGGATCATTCATAATTGTTCGCAGGGAGACTTCACAATCAAAAGTTTCTAATGTTTTTTTTGTTGATTCCCATTCATATTTCACTACTTCAACAGGGAGTGGAAAATCGATTCCCAGTGATTTCACTACTTTTGAATCATCCACAATGATGATGACCTTTTCTGAATGATAGGCAATGATTTTTTCTCTTGTTAATGCTCCTCCTCCGCCTTTGATCAGATTCAGATTTTGATCCACTTCATCTGCTCCATCAATGGTTAATTTTATGCTACCTGCTTCTTTCAAAGTGGTTAAGGGGATATGATATTTGACGGCTAATTTTTTTGTTCTTTGGGATGTGGGAATCCCTTGTATGTTTAAGCCTTGATCAACCAGTTTTCCTATTTTTTTTAAGGCATATTTCACGGTTGATCCAGTTCCCAAGCCAATAATCATATCATCTTTGACATAATCAACTGCTTTTTCAGCTGCAATCCGTTTCATTTCTTCTTGGTCCAATTCGTCACCACAACAAGGTATATCTTGATAGTACAAAAATTTATACTTATCTGCATGATTAGGGGTGTTGAGAGATTATGTTAAATGAATGTGATGAACACGGATATTACCGTGGAGAGCTCTGTCCTATTTGTGAGAGAAAAGGAAAATTCTTGATGAATGATCGAGAACTTAGTTCCCTCAGTCGTATTATGGCTGGTGCCCTTCGTCATTTCCCTGATAAACTCGGTTTACCCATGGATGGGCATGGCTGGGTAGATATCTCATCATTGATTAATGCAATTGGCACGGGAAGATCCGGGTTTAATTGGCTACGCCCGCATCATATTAGAGCATTGGTTGCTACTGATCCTCGTGGTCGATATCAGATTGATGGAGGGATGATTCGGGCGAAATATGGTCATTCCATCGATGTTGAGTTAGATGATTTACCAGAGTCTCATGCCGATGAATTTTTTTATCCAGTAACTGAAGAAGAATCTGATATTGTCATTGAAGGAGGTATTCATCCTGTTGATCGGAAAAAGGTTCATCTTAGTGTGACTATCGAAAAAGCGATTGAGGCAGGAAGCGTGCGTACTGATCAACCCATGATCCTTCGCGTTGATGGGTTGAAAGCTAGGGAAGATGGAATAAAAATCTATCAGGCAAGTGAGGTTGTTTGTGTGACTGATGATATTGATGCTAAATATGTTTCCAAGGTTGATGATGAAAAAGTACAAAAATTGATTGAAGAAAAAACTTAATTATCAGTTTTGAATTGTCAGCCAAAGATATTTTCATTTTTTTTTGGGCTTGTAGCTCAGCTAGGTAGAGCAATCGGCTCTTAACCGATTGGCCTGGGGTTCGAATCCCCACAAGCCCGCTTTTTTTAATTAATCGGTTGTTGAACTATGGTAGCGGTTATTGAGGGTATTCTTTGTCTAAAATCAGTGATTTAATCGTTAAAATATGCAATAATCTTTTTCTAAAAAAATGATGTAATAGATGGTTTACAGGACAATAATATTTACCAAATAATCAAATAAAATCATCTAATTAGATTTTTTGTGATAAAAAGTGAGTAATATTCAACAGATACTGCTTTCAATTTCAAGTTGAAAGAAAATG
>JAWOBC010000134.1:0-8970 GCA_046498165.1 Thermoplasmatota archaeon | reverse complement strand
TATTCTTTTTGATAAGAATTGTCAAATAATCTATATAAGCAGATGAAGCCAAAAGGAAGTATGGACGCGAGGTAAAATGATTGGGAAAAAAGATAAACAGATGTTTTTAAGTTTTTTTGGTTTGATTCGGCCTTTTACCTTACTGGCCCCATTTACTGTTTCACTGAGTATCATGGTAGCAAGTTTCTATTATCATGGTGGAGAGTTCAGTATTGATATTTTCTTTCAGATCATCCTTCCAGCATGTGTTTCTCTTTCCTTGTTAAATGGAGCGTCTAATGCATTAAATCAAGCAACAGATCATAAATCGGATGGTATTTCAAAACCGTACCGTCCTATTCCTCAGGGAAAAATCTCTGTTAAAAATGCATATGTTATTTCTTTGTTGCTTTATGGGCTGTCTTTTTTTATGGCTTTTATCATTCATAGTACGTTTTTTGTTTTTGTTTTAATAATCACTTTTTTTACGGTTAGCTATTCAGTTCCCCCAAGAATGAAGGACAAACTAGTATTTAATCAACTTTGGATTGCAATACCACGTGGATTTCTAGGAATCCTAGCTTCATGGAGTGTGTTTGGATCTGTTCTTAATCCTCTTCCATTAATCATTGCAGCTGTAGCTGCTCTTTTTTTATTCGGAGGATGTATTACAAAAGATATTACTGATTGCAATGCAGATAAACAATGTGGAACAAAAACTCTTGTTAATAGATATGGTATTGAAAAGGCAGCTTTTTTGAGTCTTCCCTTTTTGTTTTTTCCATTTTTACTAATACCATTGGCCATAAATTTTGGGTTTTTAAAACCAGTATTTTGGTTTCTGACATTTCTAGCGATTCCAGGTATCTATATTTTTAAGTTGATGATAGTTAAACAAAAACCCAGTAGATTTTTTGAGAATACCCAAGCTTGGTCTCTGATGTATTTAACTTATTTTATTTTTGCTTCAAGTTTTTCTATGCTGACCATCTTAAGCGTAGTGGTATAGGGGAAAAACCTTCAATATGAGAAAAGGATAAGAATCAATTCTTGATTATTTTCCGAGGAAAAATATAAAAAAGGTTTTCAGATTCATAATAATTGGTGAGGAATTCTGGGATTTAATTCAAAGAAATTAAAAGATTCTACTATTAATATAACCTTAAATGAGAGGTTGATTTTTCGGATACTCCTATTGAATGCACTTGGATTCATTGCCACAGGCATTTTGGTCTTTTTGTTCTCTGATACCTTTTTTTCATTCTTGTGTAGCTTGATTTTTGGGCTGACAGCTATGATCTTATTGTTTTATTTTTTTGTGAAAAAAAATAGAAATTGTTTCTTTTCTACTAGTATTTCTCAAAAGAAGGATGAGGAAAAAGAGGAATTTCTTAGTGTGATGAAAATCGAATAAAAGAGGTCGCTAATTAAGAGATTGAAGATTGTTAAGATTAAAATAGTTATCATCTTTTGAGATAAAAGAAAAAAAAGTTGTTTGCTAAAATGGGAGAGTGAGAGAAAAGGTGTTTTTGGGAATATTATCTTTGCCTCCTTTTCCCTCTTGGTCATTGTTTTGACCTGCTGAAAAACACCCTCCGTTATTACGTATCTTGCCTCCTTACTATGAAGTGTACAATAACTATTTTCATTATTAAAATTTTCCAAATATTAAAATATAAAATTATAAAATAAAAATAATGGGTTTTTGCGATTTTAACAACTAACAAGCGTAAAATGATAATGACAATGAGTTATATTTAAATATCATCTCCTTATTCCGATGTTCTTACAGGCAGATTGTTATGGCAAAGTTTCCTGAAGCCGAGAAACGGTTATTAAAAAAAAAGATTTGTATGAGCTGTGGTGCAACAAATCCACCCAAAGCAAAACGCTGTCGACGATGTCGATCAAATGAACTCCGAGTGAAAGCAAAAGAGGGAAGAGGAGTTTAAATTTTACGTATTTGTTAAACCGTCATCTTTAAGAGTATATTTTTCTTTTCCACTGAGCAGGTTGAAACTGCATGCCAGAGACAAAATACAAAAAAGATGAGGATTTTAACGAATGGTACAATGAAATTGTAGAGCTTGCTGATTTATGTGATAAACGTTATCCGATCAAAGGAATGAATGTCTGGCGACCATTCGGCTGGAAACTCATGACTCATGTCGATAGTTTGATTAGAGATGAAATGAGAATCACACATCACCAGGAAGTTAATTTTCCACTGCTTATTCCTGAATCGCTTTTTGATAAAGAAGCGCAACACATTGAGGGTTTTGGTAGTGAAGTATTTTGGATTACTCATGCTGGGAATAATGAACTTGAGGAACGATGGTTACTCCGTCCTACTTCTGAAACAGCGATGTATCCTATTTTTTCTTTGTGGATTCGCTCCCATGCAGATTTACCGCTGAAAACATTTCAGATAGTAAACACGTTTCGCTATGAAACCAAACAGACCCGAGCTTTTATCCGTGTTAGAGAAATTCATTTTTTTGAAGCTCACACCTGCCATGTTGATTTTGAAGATGCAGAACGACAAATTCAACAGGATAAAGAAATCGCTGATCGATTATTACATAAACTTTGTTTGCCCTATCTTTTTTGTAAGAGACCAGAATGGGATAAGTTTGCCGGTGCGTTTTATACCATCAGTATCGATGTATTAATGCCGTCTAATAGAACCTTACAGCTTGGCTCTATTCATCAGTATAAAGACAATTTTTCCAAACCTTACGAGATTTCTTATGAAGCTGAAGATGGTAGTCATGTGCATTGTCATCAAACCACTTATGGTATGAGTGAACGCATTCTCGGTGCAGTTGTAGGAATTCATGGCGATAATAAAGGGTTGGTTCTTCCTCCCGAGGTTGCTCCGACTCAAGTAGTAATTATTCCCATTATTTTCAAGGATACAAAAGAAAAAGTGATGGACGTCTGTCAACGAGTTGGTGATAATTTAAAAAAGCTTGGTATCCGTGTTCATATTGACACGCGAGATATTAGTGCAGGAAATAAATTCTATGATTGGGAGTTAAAAGGCGTGCCTTTGCGCATTGAGATCGGGCCACGTGATGTAAAAAATGAACAAGTAGTGGTGGTTGCTCGAGACACTGGTGAAAAACAATCTATTTCCCAGTCAGAGTTATCCAAGGCACTTCCTGAACAATTACAATTATTAGCTCAACGTCTGCTACAAAAAGCAGAAAAAATGTTAGATGATAACAGACATCAGGTCGCTTCTATTGAAGAAGCAAAAGAGCTTAAAGGAATTGTTGAGTTGCCTTGGTGTAAAAAAAATGATTGTGCTCTTGAAATAGAAACAATTCTTGATGGAAACACCTTGGGTGAACCAATAGAATCTGAGGATCATATCCATGATCATACCTGCCCTATTTGTGGTGAAACTGCAAAAACATGGATGCGATTTGCAAAAACCTATTAAGGAGAAAAAAAGCATATGAGTGGAAAAATAACCAAAATGATGAGAGAATATGTGTTAGGCTTAAGCATACTAGCAACAATCGTGGGAGCCATAGTCACCATCTTTGGTGTCTTGGGTATTTTGGAAATCAATATACTCTCGGTTTCCAGTGATCTTTTAGTGTGGTGTCCTTATATTTTAGTCGTTGGCATCATCATTCTTCTGGGTGGTGTTTGGTATCTCTATGATTTTTTCAGGAATAAAAAGATTCTGTTAGATGATTTGCAAACCAAGAAACGATCTGAATTTCTGAAAAACCATGCAGCATTAAAGGATGCAGCTCGTCATCTGCCATCAAAATATCAAAACCTGTTAGAAGAAAAGGAAAAAGAGTTAAACGTCAAGTAAAAAAAATAGTTTCATCCTTTACTTTTGTTAAATGGATGGTGACCAAGTATTCCAGAGTTTCACGTTGTTCTTGTCGAACCAAAATATAGTGGTAACATTGGTGCAGTTGCTCGGGTAATGATGAACTTTGATGTTCATCAATTAGTCTTAGTGAATCCATGTGAACTGGATGATACCTGTTATATAAGATCGGTTCACGCAGATAGTATTTTAGATAAAGCAATCATTGCAGATTCTTTTGAAAAGGCTACAGAAAATATTGATTTTTTGATTGCTACCTCTTCAATTCCTACCTTATCAGAAAAAAAACATTTACGTCATCCTGTTTTTTTAAATGAAATCACAGAAAAAACAGTTGATGTTAAGGGAACAATTGGCTTGGTGTTTGGTCGTGAAGATTATGGATTATTTAACCAGGAGATAGCAGCGTGTGATTTGATGATGAAAATTCCGACCAGTGATGCATATTCCTCATTGAATTTATCGCATGCTGTCGCTCTTGTTCTTTATAGTATTTATGTTAAAAAATCAAATGAAAGAGAGAGCAAACGATATCTTGACCATATTGAAAAAAATCATCTCTTTGATGCTTTTTCTCGGTTGCTTGATGCTATTAGTTATCCAGATCATAAAAGAGAGAAAACATTGGTAATGTTTAAACGGATGATGGGTCGAGCACTTCCCTCAAAATGGGAGTATCATACTTTGATGGGTGTGATTAGAACTGCAGCAGAAAAAATCAAAGAAAAAAAATGATTTCATTTTTTTAGATGGTTTCGATATCAAAGAGCACATGACTGTTTTTTAATGCTTGATGAACTTTATCTGCAAACCAAATTAATTCTTCTACATCCGTTGATTCTGAATCCCATTCATAGACAAAATCATAATTTCCTTTGGTTGCCTTGAAACCCATATTCAAAAGTAAATCTTTAATTTCGGATGGCGAGTCTCCTTCACTACTGAAGAGAATTTTCAGATATGTTTTCATAGTGGTCACGTTGTCAGGTGAATTGAATCATTTTTCTTAAACATTGCGATGAAATCTATCTCTAAATTGAATAAATTGGAAAGGGGATGAAACAGAGGAAAAGGATTGCTACAGCTACAAAAAACAGGAGTTTCCGTTTAAGATCAAGCGTGGAGTTATCATTTAATGGTGGCGGATGAACGATACCAATGAGTAGAATAATGATAAAAGCAAAAAACCACCAACCGGTAAAAATCATAATTATGATAGCGATCCAACTCGCATATTTTTGTTTTTCTCCCAGGACCGCTCTGAAAATATGACCGCCATCGAGTTGACCAGCCGGGAGTAGATTAATAGAGGTAATCAATAATCCAATCCAACCAGCAAAGGCAATAGCATTTAAATCAAGAGCAAAACCAGCAGGAAGTTGAACTAAAAGATCAGAGAGAATGTAGAATAAAAAAGAGGTTCCTAGAACCGTTTCTCCCGTTGTTAAAGATGAAATCGATACGACATCTGATGTCATAATACCAAGTATTGTAACGGGTACTGCAACAATAAAACCAGCAATGGGACCTGATATTCCTACATCAAATAAGGCTTTTTTATCGGGCATAGGATCATGACTGCTGATCAACGCGCCAAAGGTCCCTATGTTAAATCCAGGGAGGATTGGTGGTACTGGGATGAAGAAAGGTAGAGATGTGTCAAGATCATGTTTTTTTGAGACTACATAATGACCCATCTCATGAATGAAAAGTATACTCATCAAGGGGAGGGAAAAAAGAACGGCACCATAAAAGAGATTTTCTGGGTAAAACACAGCCATTGCATCTGGAAGTGATTGGATATCAGCAAAACCCATATGCAATAGTGATCCAGTTAGCACGGTGGTGATAATAGTGGCAATGAGAAGAGCAAAGTTTACCCATACCGGCTTTGTTTTTTGTTTTGGTTTTTTAAGAACATAGATCACATGTTCTCCTTGTTCATAGCGTAGTAATGGAATGTATCCTGAGGGCGATAATGCTTTTCGTAATGATTCAAAATGTTGTTCGACTTCATCTGGATCTATATTGCAAAAAAAGAGAGCTGCTTGTTTTGAAAACTTAATATCATAAAAAGAGAAACGACTCCCTATTTCTTGTTTTAGAAATTCCATATCAAAAGATGGTGAAGAATCATTTGTTGTCCAAGGTGTTGGCATAATCAAGTATCATACTGAGGAATCTTTTATAATATTTGTGTTGCATTTGAAAGTAAAAAATCCTGTTAAAAATGTAACCGAGGGCAGCATCTTTATGTATTACTTTTCTATTTGCCAGTGAAGTGAATGCTGAATGTCATTACGTGTTGTAGTGGGAACGCAATGGGGCGATGAAGGCAAAGGAAAAATCGTCGATTATTTTGCTAAAGATGCTGATTACGTTGTTCGATTTCAAGGAGGAAATAACGCGGGGCATACCATTAAAAATAAAGATGAGGTCTATAAACTCCATATTATTCCCTCTGGTGTGATCCAGGGTAAAACCGGGGTGATTGGTAATGGATGTGTGGTTGATCCCATTGTTTTAATCAATGAAATTGATGAATTGACCTCAAGAGGTATCCAACCTGATCTTCTTATCAGTGATCGTGTGCATTTAATCATGCCCTACCATCGAGTGCTTGATGGTGCTTCGGAACGGTTGCTAAAGGATGAAAAAATTGGAACAACGAAGAGAGGTATTGGCCCTTGTTATAGTGATAAGATTGCTCGTCAAGGAATTAGAGCTATTGATCTTTTGGATAGAAAACGTTTGGAAAAAAGATTAGATAAAATTTTGCCCATCAAACAGAAGCTATTTGATGCATATGGAATCAAAGAGGGACTTGATAAAAAGAAATTGCTGCAGCAATATTTAGAACTTGGTAATAGACTCAAACCATTTATTTCTGATACAGCGGTGTTGTTAAATAAAGCGATTTCTGATGATAAAAGAATATTATTTGAGGGAGCTCAGGGGGCAATGCTTGATGTTGATTTTGGCACCTATCCATTTACTACTTCATCTCATGTTATCGTTGGTGGTTCAACTATTGGTACTGGTGTGCCACCGAAACATATTCATGATGTTATCGGGATTGTAAAAGCGTATACTACTCGTGTCGGTGAGGGTCCGCTTCCCACTGAATTATTTGATGACATTGGAAAACATATCCAAAAGAAAGGTCATGAGTTTGGCACAACTACCAGTAGACCTCGGCGTTGTGGATGGTTGGATTTAGTTGTGGTAAAGCATGCTTGTATGCTCTCTGGTGTTTCAGAGATAGCACTGACTAAACTTGATGTGCTAGATGAATTAGAGGCCATTAAGATTTGTACTGGTTATTCTTTGCATGATAGAACTATTGATACTTTTCCTGCATCAATTGATCAGTTAAAGGATTGCAGACCCATCTATGAGAGATTTGATGGTTGGAATACATCATTGGATCAATCAAAACATATTGATGATCTACCAGTGAATGCACAAAAATATATTCAATTCATAGAAGAATATCTTCAGGTGCCTATTTCCATTGTTTCGGTTGGCCCTGATCGAAAGGAGACTTTTGAAGTATCTCATTAAAGACTGTTTTGAACGGAAACCGCGGTTTGTATCCATCGGATATATGAGTTACAGGCTGCGCGTAAGGTATTTGTTTGCTCTGCCTGGATGGAAAGAATAATCATGTTTTCCTCTATGTTCATATTAATGGTGGTATGAGGTATGTTTTTTTGTAATTCTGGGAGAAGTGATCCAGCGATGATCTGTGCTTTTTGTGGAGAATCAAATTCCAGGGATAAAGTCGCCTTTTTCATTGTTTCCATCTTTTTTTCAATTTTGTTTTTTTTATCTGTTCTGAATAGTTGTTATGCATATCCAGTGAACGTAATCGTTTTTGGATCAACCTGGGAGATGATTCGTGGTTCATCTCGTGAGACCCTTTTAATTTCGTTAACATCAACGGTTATGTTTTTTCCAAATTTTTTCTTGAATCCATCAATGAAAACATCTGTTATTTCTTGAATTGTTGGTGGTTTATTTTTGAGTTTTTCATCAATGACTAATCCGATTTCAATAGTTTCTAAATCTTTTTGAACGATTTTCATATCTCTTACTTTACTGGTTTGTAATTCATATAATAATCGACTGAAGATCTCTGTAAGTGAAGATGCCAGAATGATTTTACCATCTTTTCGATAGAGCCGTATACTTTCACGACCATATATTTTGTAAATAAGATCACCAGAGAGACCACAATCATGTTTTTCATGCAAAGGAGCGACAATATCATTAATGGCATCATATCGAATAATTGGTGTTCCTCCACCATACAATTTGGTAACGAGAAGATTTCCACCTTGTTTAGAATTTACAGGGTTGCCTTGTTTATCGATAAATTCAAGGTGAAGCAGATCGGACATGATGTGATATATTTGTTGCTGTTTACATTGAAAAGCAATAGGACCGGTTTCTGTAGCACCATATACTTCAAAAACAGTGGAATGAAACACATCTTCGATAAATGTTTTTAAATGTGGGTCAAGCAATGCCCCGGTTGAAGCGATATACGCTGGTGAGATTCCTTTTCCTTTTCCCTGTTTTTTTAATACGGCAAGATGACCGAGCATTCCTGTGTATCCACCGATGAAATCTGGTTTAAACTTGTTTAATGCCTCTATTATTTGCTCTGGTGAATCATTAGTATCTAACCATTGAATGTGATTATAGATTGATTTCCAGGTTTTCGGTAATATACCTCGTTGAACGTAACCAGTCTCTGCGGTGTGAGGAGCAAAATCACCGATGATTGAAAGCCGATTTTTTCTCCAGTTCAACCCATATTCTTGGATGGTTCTTAGGTATCCAAAGAGACCAAGAATGATTTCATACATGTTCACATAGATTGATAATGATTTTCCAGTGGTTCCAGAAGTAGAGACTTTGATGAGATCATATATATTTGATGAACGTGAAATTAAATCAGCGGGTTTGTATGATTTAATGATTTCCTTTGAAATTATGGGAAGCTGTTGGATATCTGAAATGGTTTTGATATCGCTAGGATGAATTCCTGCTTTTTTATAGAGCTGATGATACATTGGAACAGTGTATGCATGTCGAATAATATAACGGAATTTTTTATTTCGATAATT
>JAWOBC010000133.1:0-3591 GCA_046498165.1 Thermoplasmatota archaeon | reverse complement strand
TGCAGCCACATTCGAGGGCGACGAGCGCCCCGCCGGTCCTGGCGGGGACCGGCTAACCCGTTTTAAGATTCAATCGCCTACGCCAATCAGCAGGAATCACAATTTGACCTTTGGAAGAAATACGCAAGACAGAAGTTTCCATAATAATCAACTCTCCAATAATAAGTAAGAATATTCTTACATAAATACTTTTCTTTCAAAAAAAAGAAAAATATAGTTTCGTTTTTTTAGTATTAATCAGTGAATGAATATTGTTTTGTTATGCAGGTGAATGGAAAGAAAGAAATGTTTGAAGCATGTTGATGATTTGTAGTTGAATACTAGTGATTTTTTGTTTGATGAGGGAGAGAACAGATGATGGTGTTTGTCGTTCAATGCTGTTTTGTTCAAGGAGAAGATTTTTTTGTTGAGTAAGATGGCTTTGGTTGAGAATGGTGTTATGAAAGCTATTGGGTTGGATGATGTTTCCATCGGTGTTGTTTGTGATATGGCAGGATGAGATGAGATTGTTTGAGGAGGAGGAAAGATAGATGCCATGGACTTGGTTATCAGTGATGGTGCAGGAACTGATGATATTGTGATCATTGTTTTTGATGATGGCATCTATTCCGCTATGGGTGTTATGGGTCATAGTACAGTTTATGATTTGGTTATGGGTGGATTGTTGCAGTTCGATGGCATCGCAGTTATGGGTGAAGGTACAGTGGCTGATGATGTTGTTGCGGCAGGGGGAGTAGCTGGTGGTTAAAAGCACGATTCCTTCATCGGCGCAGTGATGAAAACGGCTCTGTGTAATGGTGTTGTTACTCGTCCAAATAGCGATACCAACCGGGGTATGATGGATGATACAATTGGTAATCATGGTGTTTTCAGCAGTGATGCGTATTGCGGTGGTGTATATGCCATCGGCGTTGTTTTGAATGGTTAGATTTTTTAGGGTGACATCATCGGCGGTGATGCTGATAGCGGGTTGATTGGGGAGGGTTGTTGCTGAAATAATGGTTGTTTCTGGATTGCTAGATGTGATGGTGAGTGGTTTGGTAATACGGAGTTGTTGGGTGTAGATTCCTGGTAAGAGTTGAAGTGTTTGATGTGCTCTGGCATTGTTGATGATTGTTTGTAGATCTTCATCTGCTGCAACCTGGAGGAAATCAATATTTTGATTTGCTGTCGTTGATTGAGCGATGGTTGAAAGGCTTAGAAATGAAAGAAGGATAACCGTAAAAACGAAGAGTGTTCTGATAAGGACGGATCTGTTGATTAATCGGGGTTCCTTCATCTTTTCCATCTACCATGCTACTGTCTCTCACTAATTGTATTTAAATCAGGGTTGGAAAAACTGCTCTTTTGTCAAAATGTCACCTGAAAAAAAATTTTGAAAATTCATTAGTTTTATATGGGTGAAATCTATTATCAGACCTGAGGAAAAAAACACTACCCATACAGTGGTCTGGTGGGGGATAAAAGAGGAAAATATCAATAACCTCATAGGATACTACAGAAAAAAAGGGGATGTCCATTTGAGTATATTAGTAGGTACTGACAGATAACATACCCTCAGATCAAAACTGATAATGGGCAGTCTAATCGATTAGGTGAGGAGGAGAGATGCCATCCTGTCAACATCAATGCTGTGGTCATGAACGCCGTGTCTGGGTCCCTATGGATCATTTACAGTACTCTGAGGTCCGTGCACATCCATGGTGCATACAGTGTGGTGAAATCAAAAATATCTCTGATGATCAGGGAAAAAAACTGGGGTATTGGTTAAATATTCTCTCTCGAATTAGCCGTAAGTTTCCTATCACTCAAGTACAACGCCGTCTTATTAGTAAAAAACTTTCTGATCATACTGATTTTCAAAACCTGTTTGGAATCACTGGTTCACATCAAAAAAAAGCATTTATTCAAATCATAAATCAACATACCAATATCGCTCAGAAAGATCTTGAAACAGTTATCTATTGATCTTACGTGAAACCCCTCCCTAAAAAAAGATAGGGGTTGATGATCTTCGGACAATGGATGGAGTAGCGGAAGCTAGATTATTAATTCAAATCACAGAAAAACAATAAAAAAAACTTAAAAAAAATCAGTATGTTTTTGTATGAAAAATGAGTTAT
The DNA here is from genome assembly GCA_046498165.1 of Thermoplasmatota archaeon. GTDB lineage: Archaea > Thermoplasmatota > E2 > DHVEG-1 > DHVEG-1 > EX4572-165. Next base: position 1,468 of record JAWOBC010000133.1, on the reverse strand, counting down.
GAATAAATTGATGGGTGTATGAAATAAGAAGAGGTGGGGTGTAAGAAAGTGACACAACAGATGGATGATAAGATCCAAATGGATGAAACCTTTTCAAATAAACCATTGTCTCGTGATCAGTTGGTTCATCCAACAAAAGAACAACAAATCACGCGAACAATTGCAGTTATTCCTTGTTTCAATGAACAGCATAGCATAGGAAGTGTTGTACTGCAAACCAAGAAATATGTTGATGAAGTATTAGTTATCGATGATGGGAGTGAGGACAATACCACTGATGTTGCTCGGATGGCTGGTGCAACAGTGATTTCTCATCGAACGAATCAGGGGAAAAGCGCTGGCGTAAAAACCGGTTTTCAATACGCACTTGATAATGGATTTGATTATGCAGTTACCTTAGATGGTGATGGTCAGCATAATCCAGATGAAATTCCCATGATTCTAGACAAGATTCTCTCCCAGGATTTTATTGATATGAGTGTAGGCACTCGTAGTGGAAATGATACAGAGATGCCCCGGTGGCGTCGCGTGGGAAAACGAGTGCTTGATTATGCGACCAGTTTTGGAAATGAAGGATTTCTCACTGATAGTCAATGTGGTTTTCGAGCATTTAATAAAAAAGCTCTTTCAGTGCTTGCTCCTCGATTGAATGGAAACGGGTTTTCCTCTGAAAGTGAGCAGTTGATGATCGCTGGAGATATGAATCTATCAGTAGCCTCAACTCATGTATCCTGTAAATATCAAAGCGTGGGTGATGCTCATGCTACATCGACAAAATCACCGACTTCTCATGGGTTTGGTGTGCTGGGATATGTGATTTGGTTGGTCGCTGAGAAAAGACCATTGCTTTTTATTGGTGTTCCAGGGTTTTTGATGTCTGTGTTTAGTGTGTTCTGGGCTATTTTAACATTTCAACTCTATAATCGAACGGGTGTGTTTCCGATTAGTTATGCCTTGATCACTGGTATTCTTCTGATGGTTGGAGCACTTGCCTTGTTTATGGGTCTATTGTTAAACACTATTCCTCATATTGTCCGTCGGACGCTTGAGGAAAAAGAATATGATTCATATATGAAGAATCAATCAAAAATCAAGTAATCTTTCATCAGTGTTTTTTTGTTGTTACTTTTCTTACCGTAGTTTTCTATTAGTTAAAAAAGATGTTTCTAATCCCCTCATAACATGATAGCAAATCTATATATAATATAAAGACGATAATTTTTTTAACCTGTTGAAGAACGGTAGAGATGAACATCAATCAGGGGGAGTGAAACATTGATGAAAAAAGAAAAATGCCACTAGCGACAAGCAATAGAATGATGCCTAAGATAATAAATATGCTAAATTGATTTTCGTTTTTCATCAGTGTTTCACTCCCCCTGATTGATTTTCATCTCTACCGTTCTTCAACAGGTTAAAAAAATTATCGTCTTTATATTATATATAGATTTGCCATCATGTTATGAGG
>JAWOBC010000126.1:0-3381 GCA_046498165.1 Thermoplasmatota archaeon | reverse complement strand
TCCTGGTTTGAGTCATGATCGTGGATGGTGTGAAAAGGATGGGATTTTTTCTTCTGATGTAGTGTTGGTTCCTTTGGAGGATGGTGATCGTTGTCAGGCGTTGAAAGATATGGGTAAAACAGTGATTACTATTGATTTGAATCCGTTGTCTCGAACCGCAAAAACTGCTGATATTACTATTGTTGATAATGTGATACGAGCGATTCCACGGATAACGTATTGGGTGCAACAGTTAAAAGATGAGAAGAAATCTGTGTTACAAAAGCTGGTTGATGACTGGGATAATCAAAAGAAAATGGCTGTAGTGTTGAAGGGTATTTCAAAAAAATTATATCAGATGGATTGATATGGGGTGATTTATATGGAAGCGTTAAGGAGTCATTATTCAAAGGAAGTATCTGAAGAGGAATTTAATCAGACGATTTCGGTTGCTGGTTGGGTTGAGGATATCCGTAATCTTGGAGCTGTTGCTTTTATTATCTTGAGGGATAAGCAGGGTACACTGCAGATCACTGGATTAAAAAAGGAGCATCCTGAGTTGTTTGAGCAATTGGTTTCTCTTCCTCGTGAATCTGTTGTTGCTGTTTCTGGTTTGTGTCAAAAAAGTGAGAAAGCTCGGAATGGGTATGAGATTCTTCCTGCTGAGGTAATTGTTCTTTCTCAGGCGAAAACCCCGTTGCCTCTTGGTATTGTTGACAAAGTTGATGCTGATCTTGATACTCGTTTGGATAATCGGTTTATTGATCTAAGGAAAAAAGAGGTACAAGCTGTTTTTCAGATTCGTGCTGCAGTGATTGGAGCCGTGCATACCTGTCTTCGTGCTCATCATTTTGAGGAGGTTCATACCCCTAAGATTATTGCCAGTTCTTCTGAGGGTGGAACGGATGTGTTCCCGGTTTCGTATTTTGAGAAACAAGCGTTTTTAGCTCAATCCCCTCAGTTGTATAAGCAGATGTTGATGGCTACTGGGCTTGATCGGGTGTATGAGATTGCTTGGTATTTCCGTGCTGAGGAACATAATACCCGCCGTCATTTGAATGAATCAACTGCGGTTGATGTAGAGATGGCGTTTATTGATTCAGAAGAAGATGTGATGAGTATTCTTGAAACCTTGGTATATGAGATGTATAAGACCGCAAGTAATCAGGCTGATGCATTGGAGATGCTTGATAAACGTGTTGAGATTCCATCGTTACCATTTCCCCGCGTTGCTTATGATGAGGTGATTTCCTTGCTTGATGAACATGATTGTCAGCTTGAGTGGGGTGAGGATTTAGGAACTGAGGAAGAAAAACTCTTAGGTAAGATCATGCAAAAGAAGGGTCATGATTTTTATTTTATCACTCGGTATCCAATCGAAGCAAAACCGTTTTACACCATGCCTGAAGGTGAGAAATATTCTCGTGGGTTTGATCTGGAGTGTAAAGGCGTGGAGCTTTCCTCAGGGAGTCAACGTATTCATGAGGTGTCTTTGTTGAAAAAACGGATGAGTGCTTGTGGGTTGAAGGTTGATGATTTTGGATCATATTTACAGGGTTTTGAGTATGGGATGCCTCCACATGGTGGTTTTGGTTTTGGTATTGAACGGTTTATGATGGAGTTGTTGGATATTAAAAATATTCGTGAGTGTATTTTGTTTCCCCGAGATCGAACTCGGCTTACTCCATAACATATGTTAATTTGTGGGTTCAGCTGATGGTTTCAACAGAAGAAAAAAACCGTTGTTTGACCAGAGGAAAAAAAAGGAAAGTATTTTAAAGAGCTAGACCGTGTAATCTAGAAACCGTTATTATTTCCGCTATTAGGATTCTTGGTAATTTCAGAGGTGTAAAAAGCATGGATTCCAATGTTGAAAGTAAGTTATGGCAGCGGGCGGCCGCATTATTTGGTCGTCCTAAAAACGACTGGGGCACCATTGATATGATGATATATGAGTTTGATGATTATTTTCATAACCCAGTTGATCAAATGGAAGAGATGCGTTTTCAGGCGCTTAAGGAATCCGTCATGCATCATTATAATCATAGTCGTTTTTATCATCAACTATGTAAGGAATATGATTTTTCACCAGATGATCTAGTAGAGGATCAAGATGTCAAACAAATTCCTATGCTTCCTGATACCTTTTTCAAGGAGTATCCAAGTGAGAAACCAAAAGATGTTTACAATTGGTTGAAAAAGATTTCGACGGTTGATATCGGAGATTATGATTACCGTGGAAAGGATTTGCAGGGGTTTTTACGGTGGGCGGAAAAACGGTTGCAGGGTCTGGTGAATCATTCATCGGGGACAACAGGTCATTATAGTTTGATGTTTCGAGATAAAACCACGTTTCAACGATTCTATTATGCTGCCGTGAAAACATTGTTAAGCATTCCAAAAACCCTGCAGGATAAACCACATTATGTGTATCCTGGTTCACCAAATACATTTCTTACCATTGGAAAATGGTTAGGCGAGGGTGCTAAAGTGTTTCCTGAGAATCATCGGCATTTTTTAACAAATAGAGAGTTAAGTATGACCATTGCTCGGTTGATGTCCACGGGTTATGCACAAAACTTTCGGGAGAAACTCTTACTTCGTGGCTTAAAAAAAGCAATGGCCAAAGGCGAATATAAAATGCTTAATCTCCTACAAAAATTGGATAAACAAAAGCAACAAGCAATTATTATCTCGCCACCATTTCAACTGTATAGTTTAATGTTGAAAATGAAAGAAAAAAACATCAATCTTGATCTTGGTGATCAGGATGGTGTGGTGTTTACCGGGGGCGGCTGGAAGATTTTTGAGAATCGAAAGGTTCCCTTATCTGAATTTGCTGCTCTTGTTGAGGAAACATTGGGTATTCCTTCACAGTCATATGTTGATGTCTATGGAATGAGTGAGATGAACGGGCTTGCTGTTTCCTGTGAAGGTGGATATAAACATCTTCATCCCTGGATTTATCCCTTTGTGTTGGATGATAATGAAGGATTTTTAGGATATGGAGAATATGGCAGATTTGCGTTTCTTGATCCGATTGCACATAGTTATCCCGGGTATATCATCACCGGTGATCGAGTGAAACTGTTGAAACGATGTCCTATATGTAATAAAAAAGGACCGGTGCTTGATGTGAATATCTCTCGAATGCAGGGTGCTGAAGGCAAAGGATGCGCTAATTTGATGCAGGGTTTGATGGCAAAGGAATTTCAGAAAATTGAAAACGAAAAAAAGGGAAGCTAAAACAATGGGAACATTGAAGGATTGGAAGGAAAAAGGGTATTTCTTTGATTTAAACTGGATGAAAACCTTTGGAAGAACCATTCCAACCTTGTTGTTTCTTGGTTTACGTCATCCATTACTAGTAATCAATGCCAATAAAGGATGTAAGGATGGTCC
>JAWOBC010000103.1:0-5197 GCA_046498165.1 Thermoplasmatota archaeon | reverse complement strand
GAACTTGATCCACCCGTTCTGAAGCTATCTTTCGCCCACTTTTGCGAGCGTAGAGGTAATATAATTCGGTAAGAGTAATCGCGCTTACACAAACGTCTTTTTCCTTTTCAAGCATCTCTTTTATTGTTTCTGCTCCTTTTTCATCATTGAAGAAGGCAAGCAGCGCCATGGTATCAAAAAGATATTTCATTGGTTCAGAACTCTTCATCCCATTCTTTTCGCAGTTTTTTCAGGTCTTTGCTACTGTCTTTTAGGTTATCAATTCCCTTTAAATGGGCAAGGCAGTGTATTGGTTTGAGTAAGATAGTATCCTTCTTTTTTTCAATCAGCAGTTTATCGCCCTTTTTCAGATGAAATTTGTTTCTGATTTTTGAAGGGAGAACGATTTGACCTTTGGATGATAACGTAACATAATTCATGCTTACATAGTACATAATGTAAGACATTTATTTAATACTTACTATTGGATGGTGTTCTGTTTATCTACTGATGAGGGAAAAATCATAGCATCTAATATCTGATGAGAAAATGACTATCTTATTCACTCAGGGATCAGAAGTTTTTTTCTTCATATCTCTGGGCTAATTCTTTTTTTATTTCTGCCAAAGAGATCTTTCTGGCATGTTTTTTACTCATCTGTTCGAAGAGATCTGCTCTCTTTTTTTTGTTTTGAATTGACATGGTTTTTTCAATCAAGTATCAGAGAATATATGTTCAACGCCACACACATAATTGAAGTGATAAAACTTACATAAGGATATCGACATATCTATTGATTGGTGATTACCTTGGTACATATGACCCTAGCCATACCAGAAGAACTCCATCAGATCATGAAAAAACATAAGGAAATCAAATGGACTGAAGTAGCTCGACAAGCTCTATGGGAACGAGCTAACCGACTTGAACTTATGGATAACCTCTTATCAAAAAGCAAACTCACTGAAAAAGATGCACTGGAAATCGGACGGAAAATAAAACAACAAATCGCAAAGAAACATGGCTTGGTTAAATGAATAATACTATATTGTTATCGTAGATGGCGGCAGAGTTTGATGATTTCTTTTGTGGTAAACACCATGATGGTCTCTTGTTGTTTGAATAATCTATCATTGGTCCAAATGGGAGCATCAGTGGATAATGCTAATGTATAAAAATCGATATCCTTACTAAATGCCTGATATTGTTTCTGATCTGTTTTCTTCATTAACTGAGATGCTTGTTTTAGATATGATTCATAGGCAGAAAGGGAAACAAATTCGACGGAGTAAGCAAGTTGTTCAATTTTTTGTTGAAATGCTTGAGAGGATAGTTTTGCTTTCTTGATGATTTCCTGTTTATGATGAGTAATCTCTGTCAACGCATATTCGGACGAAATGAAGTGAATGGGAAGAATTAAGATGTCATGAATCAGGGATGCTTTCCAGAAAAAAGTAAATAAGACGTTGGTATCTATAACCAGTTTCATTAGAGCAGACCTTTCTTTTTTAATTCCTGCACTCGTTTTTCCCGGTCTTTTTGAACGGTTTCAACCCCCCAATCATAAAGGGGCTTTTCTTTTTTGAGTTTTTCAAGCATTCGCTGTTCCCATTGGAGTTCTTCAACTTTGTCCTGTATTCGTTTTCGAATGAATCCAGACCAATTGATCTCAGGATAGAGATTCATGAGCTTTTTTGTTTTCTCAGGCACTGAGAGCGTTATCGATACCATACCAAATCAACTTAATATAACATAATTACGTTAAAATATTTAAATATGTTGATTCACATTTATTTTTTGTGAAAAAGACACTGATCTCTAAGTTGAATCACCGATAGATACAGTGGTTCATCTTTGATGAATGAAAAGATTTTTTTTTAAATTGATCAGATGTTGATTTATAAATGAGAATATCAACGATGATGGAGGTATCTACAAACAGTAGAATCGATCCTTTTTTTCACGTGTAAATGATTGTTTACCATGCTCTGATCCTGCTAATTTCTTTAGCTGTTCATTTCGTTTTTTTCGATTTGACACAGGGATTGTTATAGTTATTGTTTCACCTTTGTGGAAATGAAGTTTCTTAATGATCTTTGATGGAATAATAATTCCATATGAATTACCGATTTTTCGAAGTGTTGTTCTTACTGTTTCTCCCATACTAATAGTTATAACCTTATAACAATATATACTTTTTAGTCAAAAATAAAAAAACGTTTTAAAGGCTTGAGAGCAAGGCTTTTTTACTCATCGTATTCCGATGTTTTTGATCATTCCATCGCTTCCAGTAATGATAAAAATATTCACTCATCCCTAACCGGTCAGCAGTATACACAATTTTGTTATTATGTATGATATTCATTTGAATAGATAATGGTAATTCTTCAAAAAGATAGATATCATACTTCATAGCAGAAGTGTTTGTGTTTGCAAATATTCTTCGCAACATCGTACTTGCAGCGATTTTCTTATGAGAAACGTTTTTACAATCAAAATAATACTGAGAAAGACTGGGGACAACAACAGCGATATCCGTATCACTTTTCGCATGATGCTCATCAGTTACCCTTGAACCAAAAAGCAAAACTGAAAGAATATGATCATCCTTTTTAACCCAAGAAAAATCATTTTTTATTTGATTGAATGTTTTTTTATCCATATTGATAAATCCTTCATAATCGAATCCAAATTCTCATTTATCTGCTGAATTGATTCCAATGCTATGTTCCTATTTAATCCATTATATTCATGAACCAATCTATTACGCAAACCATTTGCTTCCTTTAACAATGATTCTTGATCCTGATTTATGATAGTTTGTTTCCCTAATTGTTCAATATTTGAATAATCATCGGCCACAAGACCATCAGCGTCTTTTACTATCATCGCACAAAGATCAGTTAACGATTCAATTATTTCTTGGAATGCTTTGTATATAGCCAATACACTTTTTTCATCAGAATCTGAAATCCATGAGAAAATATTTTGACGACGTTGTTCGATAACACTTATTTTTTGCTTATATCGTTTTATTCTGTTTTCTTCCATGGTAACAAATACTCTTATAAGAAAAACCCTTTTTTTATATTTCTATTTACTTGGAACAGTATCAGCTATTCAGTTAAATTCTCTGCCATCGAAATTTTAAATAATAAAGACAAAGGCAAACGGTTTATTTTTATAGATCACACGCCTCGTTTCCCACGACAATAAGGTGGTTCCGTGTTATCAAAATTCACTCCTTCCAGTTCATGTTCCGGAGCAGTCTTTTGAAAACCAGCTACATCAAGAAGTGCCCAGTCATCTACATCTTTTTCCCCATGACTTCCATCAGAGTAATCAAACAATCGTTGGGCATACCAGAAATAATTCATACAACTCTTATAATCAATCCATTCAATAAAGGCCTCACGGGAAATATTATCCACACCGCCACAATGAAGATAGCCAATACCCATGGTATGACCCATCTCATGCATCACCGCTACTGCTTGACCAATCCGCTGGGTTCGATCTGTAATCGCCCAGTTGGTCTGCCGACGATAGAATCCAGGGCTATGACCCACCACCATGGTATCATAACACCCACGGTAATCCATCGCATATGACCATCCACCGGTTTGACCAATGATCAGATACCGAAACACTCCTTTTCTTTCCTCTGGGAAATAATCCTCATATAGTCCAGAGATCAGATGAGGAACACTAGCAAGACCCGCACTCGATGAAATAAAAGGTAGGCTGTCTCCTCCCTCACCCATGCAGCCATCATCAATATGCACACTGATGCCATGTTCATTGAACCGGTCCATGATCATCTGCTGGGATTCCTCCCAGAACACAAACTCCTGACCCCACAGATCCGTATTACTAATCGTTGGCCGATTAATGGGAAGAAACCGGCCTTGTTTCATCTCAATCTTAAAGGGCCTGAATGGAGCAGGTTCAGAGTAATCAACCTCAATATAGATTTCCGGTTGAAAGGGATTGGCACCATAATTTCGCATCATATATTCTTCAGTATTTTGTAATCCGTCACCATCAGGATCTAAAGATGAATGGTTATCCCAGGTGAATGGATCATATCCCCATTTCCACTCCCAACTGGTAGGAAGGCCATCATTATCAAAATCTGTTTTTTTATCATCAACCTTGGGATCCGTATGTAGCACATTTACCTCGGTCCAATAAGGAATGCCATCACCATCATAATCGGTTTGATGCACATCAAACCATATTTCATAATCACTTCCATTATAATGTCCATAGCCATCGGAATCATTGAAATAGTCATCACCCATCCACCGACCCGTTCGGTAATCATAGGTAATCGTAAAGGATTCACCGACCTGTTCAACAATGTTTGATCCAATGAGTTTATCAATGGTTACAAATTCAATGATGGTAAACGTAATCTCAGAAATCTTTTGTTCCTCATCAACTTTTTGAATGATCTGATTATCGATATAACCAGTATCCCAAGTGTTATATCGTGTTTTTTCCGCTCGCCAGCTGAAATCATCAATGTTGGTTTCATAGGAAAAACTGGGTGTTTCATCCCAACCCCGTCCAGGAATCATCCCCTCAAGAACGCTGACTAATCCATGACCGGTGAACTCTCCAGGTATAATCCATCCTCGATCATCCAAGGGTAGATCATAAATACGGTCAACAAACCGATTCGGGCTTTCCATCTGTTCAATGATACCCTTACGTCGAATGCGTTGAAGTTCAAAGAACACGGCTTGCTCAGTTAATGGACTGATACGGGTATCAACCGGAATTGTTTTTTCCTCTACCGGTTTTTCTTCTTCAGAGATCAAAAAAAGAAAAATGCCACTAGCGACAAGCAATAGAATGATGCCTAAGATAATAAATATGCTAAATTGATTTTCGTTTTTCATCAGTGTTTCACTCCCCCTGATTGATTTTCATCTCTACCGTTCTTCAACAGGTTAAAAAAATTATCGTCTTTATATTATATATAGATTTGCCATCATGTTATGAGGGGATTAGAAACATCTTTTTGTAACTAATAGAAAACTACGGTAAGAAAAGTAACAACAAAAAAACACTGATGAAAGATTACTTGATTTTTGATTGATTCTTCATATATGAATCATATTCTTTTTCCTCAAGCGTCCGACGGACAATATGAGGAATAGTGTTTAACAATAGACCCATAAACAAGGCAAGTGCTCCAACCATCAGAAGA
>JAWOBC010000086.1:0-11016 GCA_046498165.1 Thermoplasmatota archaeon | reverse complement strand
TAATGCAAATGAACTGAAATTAAAATACGGTAATGCCAGTGTAATAAGTTCAAAGAGGGTAGTATTCAATATTAAAGGGAATGATTATCGCCTGATTGTTGACATTGAATATAAACTCAAAATAGTATTTATTGTGTGGTTTGGCACACATAAGGAGTATGACAAGATTAACGCAAAAACAGTAAATTATGAAAACTAAAATATTGATAGACGAGGCATCATAGAACTCGAATAAAAGATTCGTTTGATAGAGTTAGGGTGTACGCATGAAGCTCACGCGACATGTTCAGCCCGTAACTACTAATCGTTCGTTTGCTGACTCAATCGTTAGACAGGTTACGTATACAACCATATTAGTTTAGGTTCATAAGATGGTTTGACGGTCAGAGCGATGGGGAAACACCCGGTCTCATTCCGAACCCGGTAGTTAAGCCCGTCTGCGTAATCCTTGGTACTATGGTGCGAGAGCCCATGGGAAGATTACCCTCCTGAGGGGGCTGGAACGATTGAGCTAGGTGGAGAGTCTTGTTTGAGCTCTTCGGAGCTCTTATAAGGTAAACTTCACTGTTTGAAACTCAGTCTGACCTGATACGCTGTCAAACCATCCTTATCTTCACCTCATTTTTTTTTTTGTAAAATTTTCTATTAGTACTTAATCAGTTTCTTTGGTTTTGATCATGATAAAAAGAAGCAGTAAACTGGGTCCAAGGATCCATGATGCAAAAAGAAAGAATTTGGTGAATCCTAGAAGGGTGATGAGACTTCCACTGATCAGTTCTCCAATGAGTTCTCCTGAATTCATGAGGCTGATAAGAATAGAAAATTGTAATGCTCCTAGTTTCGCATTGGTTCTATCCATTGATGTTGCTAGAAGTATGCTGAAAAGACCGCCATTAAAAAATCCATTAATGGCATAAAATACAGTTGCACTCATCATTGAATCAGTAAAAATAAGTAATGTCGTTGAAATCATACTGAGAATAACAATAATTAGGAGTAGTTTTTCTCGTTTAATGTAATCGGATAGGCATCCAAGACTTATCGATCCAAGGATTCTCCCCATGGTAAACATGGTAGCAATCAGACCAATATGGGTGATAGAAAGATTTAGTTCAATGTTCATGAACAGTGGAGTAGCTAATGTTATCAAACCGCTGTTTATCGATATTATTGGAAGAAGCAGAGCAATTTTTAATGTGGTTTTTTTCTTAAATTCCTTGATGAACAAGGTTTTCAATGGTTTTTTTCTTTTAATGTCCAATGGTTTTTTTGTCAATGCTGGAAGAAGCATAATGAGTAAGATGGTTATCCCGGCGGTGATAAAAGAAATTGGATATCCATTGTTCTCAGCGATAAAAGATAGCATTGTGGCCCCTGCAGCGGCCCCCGTGAAAAAACCAGCCATCATTGACCCATTTATCTTGCCTCGTTCTGTTGTTTTTGTGGTTTCAATCGCCCAGGCATCAACGGAAACATCTAAGAGACCAATGCCTACTTGAGCAAGAAGTAAAAGAATGATGAACAAAGCAACATTAAAAAATAGGGTGCTAAAACCAAGAAGCAATAATCCAACTGCGGAAATGATACCCCCATATAAAGCGAAATATTTCCTATTGATATGGGGAAAAGAATCAACGATCCATCCGAAAAGAAATTTTAATGCCCAAGGAATCATGACTGATCCAGCGATAAGAGTTACTATTGCTGGAGAAAAATTTTTTTCTAATAGATAAATGGGGACAATAACCGTGGTGATTGCAAGTTGGATTCCTTCTGAAAAATAGATTGCACTGAATAGAATGTATTTTATTGATTGTTGTTTCTTTGGGTCTAACATATTTTTTTCACAAAGGTTTTTTCCAACAAATAATAATATGTTTTAATTTATATAAAAATGTGTTTGATTGCTTAACATTCAAAAAGAAGCGAATTTTCCCTCTTTTTTTTATTTAGGTTTTCTTGCTCGGTAAATCACTTTACTTTTAAATTCATCTAATGAAAAAATATCATTTTCATATCCCTTTTTTCGAAAAAATTTGATAACAGATTCAAAATCCCAGTTGAAAAATCTTTTTGATTCAAAGAACACAAGTACACCATCTGATTTTAATACACGATTTATCTCAGAAAGAACAAAACTGAGTCTTTCTTGTGGGATACAATATAAAAATTGACTAGAAACAATAACATCAAATGAATCATCCTTAAATGGAAAACATTGAGTTAATTCCGCCTCAAGAAACTCGGTTTTATTCTGTTGTTTTTCAACGAGTGCATTGTTTTTTGCATTGGAAATAGTATTTCCGAAAAAATTAATTTTTGCCACATCAAAAAGCTTAGAAAAGATACCATTTGGTTTCAAATCATATTTATCAATTCCATAGACTGTTCCCTGGTCAAGTTTTTTTGCAAAACCAATAGCAATATATCCTGCACCAGTACCCAGATCAAGAATGATTTCAGAACCCGTAATATCAACTGTCTCAATCATCTTTTGAAGAATTTGAAACCGTTTTTTACTGAATGTTTTTTTAAAATGAATCACAAAAAAATAGACATACAACATTATAAAAAAAATCAAAAAGAGAGCGCTGAATCCATAAAGAGCAATACTTAAGATTGTGAAAAGAGATAATGTTGTTATCATTGCTCCATGAAAAAGAATAGTGAATAATGGAAAACCATACATTGTTTTAGATTGCATAATCCGTCTCGATTTTTACTTTTTTCGTGAATTGTATAACTCATCTATAGTAAAAAATTGTGATGGAATATTTTTCACCATCCTGTAATTATTGCCCATATATTGTTTTTCCTCATTATTTTTCTTATAAGTTGTTATAAAAACAGCAGATATTTTGTTTTTATCAAAAAAAAGAAAAGGATTATTTAAAAAAACACTCATCAATGGCTCTGATTTTTTATGTATTTTAAGTGAAAAGATATCTGATACAAAAGGTGATGTTTTTTGAATACTCATTCTCCACTTTGCTTTATATCGCAATAAACCATCACTGAGAAATGGATGAGCCGTGCCAAAATCAATAAAGGAACAGTTCATTTTTTTAGCTATTACAATCAAATGATAATATGACCATGCCATGATGCCATGTTGAAGATGATAAAATTTTCCTTTAGCAAGACCAGCATAATGAGTCACAATTTTTTCATTCTCTTTTAAAAAAATGCCTCCGAAAATATATTCTTTCTTTTCTTTTATCAATACAATTTTTGCTCCTTGCAACCATAAATGTTTGATTGATGCAAATGTGGCAATTCGTTTCTTGGATCCATGCTTCCATGACACATAGGGAACATACATTCTTTCATAAAATAAAACAAATTTCTGATAATCATCTGTTACCTCCACTTTATAATCCTTTTTTTCCGCTTTTTTTAGATCCTCAGTAATACTAGATGAAACCTGTTGTATTATTCTATCAACTGGTTTTGAAACATCAAGTATCATAGAGATGTGTTCTGGGAATACAAGAAATCCTTTTTGCTGAAAATATTTTCGAAAAAAAGAATCAGATTGATGAAGTTCTAAATCATGTTCATTCATTAATTGCGCTGAATTCAGATCCCTTTTTTTTGTTTTGTTTTCAATTATCCTTGTTGAATTCTTTTCTATATTAAGAAAATCTAACAAAAATTGGATGGAATCAATATCTCCTCGAAATCGAATTGATATTTTTTTCCCACTTTTCTTTTCTCTTCCTTGAATCAAAAAAGTGTGATAAGAAAACCAGGAAAAAATATTTAATAATCTTGATAGGATTAACCCTGTTTTGTCAATGGTATTGATGAATGGTTTTTGAATAGACTGTGGAAGTCTTTGGCAAATATGTGCAATAAAAAAAAGAATACTTTCTGAACTTTCTTTTCCTTGATGTTCATACCACCATTTCCCTTGAATAATATTTTTAATATACTTTTTTTGTTTTCGTGTCATTTTTAGAAAGCCTATCGTTCTTTTTTTGGGAAAGATTGTATTTGATAAAGAAGAAACTGCATAAAATAGTTATCAGCAAAAAAAGAGAATAAATTACATTTTAGAGGATACCAATAGATTTTTTTATCCACCGGGCATATACACCATTTTATGGTAGATTGGATCATGAACAAAACTATAATTTTTAATATCTTCTGGGAATGTTCTGGTCAGATCATCCATGATATTACGTAGGTGATCCAGGTTCTGTAAAAGAAAATCAAGTTCAAGATCATAATATCCAATTGCTTTATCGATCATGATCAGATGTGGATTATAACGAATATGTTTGATGATGTTTCCTCTTCTGGAATAATTGTTAAGGGTGATATTTACTTTAAAAAGATGATAACCAAGTTTTGCATAATCGATGTTTACCCGATATCCTTGTATTACATCTAATTTTTCAAGTTTTTGGATCCTATTAACCACGGTGTCAACGGTGGTCTTTGTTTTTTCAGCAATAGTAACTGTTGGGATTCTTGCGTTTGTTGCAAGGAGTTTTAATATTTTGTAATCAAGATTATCTGTGTTGACCTTTTTTCCACCTCCGGTTATCTCATGTTTTTCCCGATCTGATTTTTTGAAATGTTCCATTAATAAAAAACTATGGCGGAACAAACGTAATTGACAATATAATGAAAACATCTGATGTTGAAAATATCGATGGTATTTTCTTAGTGTTTTTTCCCAGAAGCTATAGAACTCATGCAGCTCTTTTACCCAGGCTACCACTGCCAGATCATAAGCTCCTTCAAAGGATCCAACCCACCAAGTGAATTTATTTGAGACAAAATATCCAATGATTTCATCTCTAATTTCCGGGGTGATATTTTGAAAGACGATATAAAATCGGAGGCTATTGTATCCGAGTTTGAAGGTGTCAATAACGGTGTAAAAATCTGTTATGATTCCATTTTTCCTCATTCTTTTAATGCGATAGTTTACCACATTTTTATGTAATCCTACTTTTTTTCCTATTTGTGTGAATGATTGTCGGGAATCATAGTCTAATTCATAGAGAATACGTCTGTCTTTAACATCAACATTTTCCATTATATTGTTCATATGTCTTTTCTAATTAATATATTTTCGTATTTTGCACATTTTTCTCTCAGTACGTTTTATAAATTAAACTCAGAATTAATACTTAGATAAAAAAAACGGGGATATTTATCTAAAAAATGGAGAGCCTCCTTGTTCTTCCCTCCAATGATATCTCCAAATCAAACATGGAAGGTTCTGATCTTGACCCTTTGAGATTAATAATTTGCCTCCTTATTAATGCCCCCTTTTTTCATTTTAAGGTCAGAACCTATCCCTCCCTCAACCATCTCTGTTTAACGAAAGTGATTTATATTCCCGATGATAAAGATATATATGGGTTAATACTAGAGGTGATTGAATGAAGACCAAATGTTTAGTGATTAGCATAATCATAATATTGATTAGTATGAGTATGAATGGGGCTGTTGCTTCAACATTCTCTTTTTCAGAAGAATCAACGCAAGCATTAGAGCAATCTCTATCCGACTCAACATATCAAATTTTGAACACTTCAAAAAAACCAAGTGAGGATGAAATTCAGCTTCCTTGGAAAACCGTTTCAACGGATCTGCTTGAATGGTGGATAACCATTGAGTATGATGGTAATACATTTGAACAAAAAGTACCGGTGAATATTTCTGATTTTCGCAATCGATTTTTAAAACATCCGGAATATGGAGAACGTTTACGATTTGATGTTGATGATGACCCACAAGATGATATTGAAATAAAAGTAGGCGTTTACTGGGCGGCTATCCTTGATTCCGCTGGTAAGGAAATAAAATCACTAGAACAACGCTGCCGTGTTCGTCTTCTCAACGAAGGTGAATATGTCACCGATGAATATGCATCATTTGAAGTTTGGTCAGATCTGCATGTAAATTATGGACTGATTAAAAAATCAGTTTCCCCAATAGACTCATTAAACATCCCCATAATTCAAACCATGTGTGATACTCTTCAGCATCTTTATCCATCGTCTCCACTGATATCGCTTTTGGATTCACTTGTTGAAAAATATTGTTCTACCCCTCACATGAATCCTGCCGATTCTGATAATTTTCAGATGGGTGTTGGTTTCCGATCACCAGAGGGAGAAAAAATACCATTAGATGTTGACAAACGTTTTGCATTTGCTCGAGATACTTTGTTTTCTCCAACGATCTTTCAACATATCATGGATCCTTCAGCATCCATAGGAAAATCTTCAATTGAAATGCTTTATGGTCTTCGTTCCTTTAAAGAAGGACAAAGCAATCCTAGTTTTGATATTGATTTTTCTATTTCCTTTGATCCTGCAGTTTACCTCAAGAGTAAATTTACTCCTCGCCAAGGATTTCTTTATTATTATTTCAATGAAAAAAGTAAACGAACTGATACTACAGATATTTCTTTTATCTCTGAAATCGAAGCAGGATCTGGGGAATCAATTTCTCTTTCTCTTGTATTCGATGCATTGAAGGATTCACTTGCTCAAGAGGGAAGATGGATGAGTTTTGATCTTGATATTTTAGGAGATAATGATCTTCTTGCTGGAAGTTTTCATTATACTGCGAGTCATCCTTTTGATATTGATTTTACCATAGATTCACCTTATTTTGAGGAAAAAATGCAACTTGCTCATATCCCTACCTCTGTTGATGTTTCTTGGGGTTTAGATTTTGTGTTCACTCTTCCTCCAAACTTATTTGCTTCTGCAAATGGGTTTATTGATATTTCCATGAATGATGATTTAGGATTGTTACGTCTTTTTTATCCAAATAATACCTCTCTTTTTACGGGGAATAATGTTTTTATTGATCTACCGAATGGTCTTCCTCGTTCAAACCGGATTGAAGCTGCTGCCACCTTGTCATTAGATCTATTAGACATACAAGATTCCGGCAATTATGTTTCTGGTCGTCTCTCGCATGAAAGCAGTGACAACATTGCTGTCATTGATGCTTATCTTCCACAAATGGATTTCGCTGTTGGCCCATTTGATACTCCAATTCTGCATGTGACTGAGATCCCATCCCTTGGTGAGGTTAAAGGAAAACTCTTTTGGAATAACCTGCAAGGTTATGCCCAGGTTCTCAGAAACAGCTCAGGTCCATCAGATCCAGTCGAACTTACTCTTTCCTATGGTAATCTTTCATTATTTAATCATCTCGAAGTGCGAGAGGGTTACATTGACACTCAGTTTAAATTAGCTGAAAATGGTTATTTTCATTTTGATACCTCTGATGATGTCCTCGGAAATCTGCTCACCGTTTCAAATACTGATACTGGAAATTCCATTGGTTTATCAGTAGATGAAATTGCTGCTGATGAATTTCGAGCTGATTGGAACTTAGATACCTCAGGGACTCGGTTGGGAATACCAGAGATTTCATTTAATGGCATGGTGGATCGATTGAAGAATCTGCAATTAGCCATTGATTACCAAGGTAAACACACTGATTTAGCCATGGATTGGACATTAAGGCAAAATGGAAGCTTTCTGATAACCATTGATCAGGACACACCGCTCACATTAGATTTTGATCAATTTGCACCAAATAGTGAGGTGTTTGCTCTTGGCGGTGGAATAAGTATCTCTCAAAATATTGCTTTTGATATGAATTGGAAACTTCAACAAGGTGAAAAACAAGGTGGAACTATTGACCCAGGTCATTTCACCGTTAATCAATACAATGATCAAACAAATCTAGAGAATTTTGATTTCTATCTCATCTATCAAGATCAATATGGCGTTAATATAAGTTTAGAAAATGTAAAATTTTATCTTGATATTGAATGGTGGAAAGGGGATCGATTATTTCCCTATATATGGTTGGATTATGAGGTTAGTTCAGATGAATTCGATGTTGATTTATTATGGACAAATGGTGAGGGAAGCACTCAATGGTATGAGTCAGTGGAGGAATGGTAACCATGGAAAAAACAAATAAAATAGGAAAAAAGAATATCTTCAAAACATCAAAAGCTATTGTTCTCATGAGTAGTATTGTTTTTCTGCTTCTTATCACACCCTCGTTTTCTTCAATTTCACAAAACGATGAAATCATGCAATCGTTCAGTATCTCTACACCTGTTGTTTCCACAGTAGGTCAATCAGATTCTTCCTTTATCTGGGAGGATTCTTTTGAACATTCACAATATATCGATGATACCTACTCAAATCATTACCTTATAAAAAATGGAACTGCTCAAATGATGGGGACCATGTCATCATGGACTGATGCATCATGGACTCAAATGAAAAAAATCACTCTTGAATCTGAAGAATCACTCGAAAATGCGATTATTCAGCTGAGTATTGAATATGATAGTGATATGCAAAATGATTACCAAGACATCCGTTTTACCTACAATAATGATTCATACTTTCTTCCCTATTGGATTGAGGAAAAAAACAGTGATCCAAATAATCCCTCTGCAAAAGTATGGGTAAAACTTTCTTTACTGGAAGCAGGAACTAGTCAGCTTTTATTGTTTTATGGCAATGAACAAGCATCAGATGAAAGCAATTATTGGGCTGTATTTGATGAAAACAGCTGGAACAAGGGTTATGTTCATGATCAACAAATCACCTATCATATGGCGAAAGAAGGAGCATGGGCTCCTTCTGTTTCATTTGGTGAAGATCGATATCTGGTCAGCTGGGTTGAGGGCGTCCCTCAATATTTGCTCTATGGGATGATATATCGGATGCAGATCAGAGGATGTTTTTATGATGAAAATGGACAATTAATCCAGGGACGATTTGATATTACTCCTTGGAACGCTGATCCCTTACAATCCTTTCGATGCGAAGATCCAGCTATTGCCTATGGACAATCTGGTGGAGACACTCATTTTTTAGTTGCCTATGAATATTTTGAGAATCCAACAGATAAATCAACAACTGCAATCCATGGTGCCATCGTTCCAAGATCAACCACACAGGGCAGCGATGTAACCCGGTTTACCATTTGTGATGCCGCCGGTGTTCAAGCAGATCCTCGTGTTGCTTTTGATACCCAAAATGATCAGTTCTTTGTGGTCTGGGAGGATGGACGAGAAGGAACGAGCAACTACAATATCTATGGTCAATTATTTGATATCTATGGTAATCCTGTTGGAAATGAAAAGATTATTTCTAATCGACCTCACAGTCAATGTCAACCATGGATCACCTTTGATACCATCAATAACCATTTCCTCGTAGTCTGGGAAGAAGGTATCAATGCAGCCTATGGACCCTTTGAGATTTGGGGGCAATTATTTGATGTCAATGGAAATGAGTTAGGATCTGCTCAACGATTATCCGAACCAGGGTCAACTAATACTGATTACAACTATCCCAGTGCAGCCTTTTCTGCTGCCACCCAAC
Source organism: Thermoplasmatota archaeon (assembly GCA_046498165.1). GTDB lineage: Archaea > Thermoplasmatota > E2 > DHVEG-1 > DHVEG-1 > EX4572-165. Next base: position 1,618 of record JAWOBC010000086.1, on the reverse strand, counting down.
GCTTTCTTGTAGTCTGGCAAAAGGATGATATCAGTGCTGGCTCAACTCGGGGTCCAATTTGGGCAACCGTATTGGATCAAGATGGGATCGTTCTTTCTGAACCACATGAAATAGCAGCAGGAACCTTTCAACGACCAAAAGCAATACCATATCTTTCATCTTCTTTTTTTGTCAGCTATGATGGAAGTGGAGAAATCTGGGGAAAACTAGTATCATCCACTGGATCGGTTTACTCTGATGATCTTCAGCTATCAGATACGGAATCAAGTGCAGCAGATTGGGTAGCCATCGGATCAAACGGTGATCGCATATTTGTCAGCTGGGAGGATCTTCGTATACTCTATGTGGAACCCTATGAAAGTATGAATCTTCCGGATATATTTGGCAATATTTGGTCATTTAATATGCCAACGGGTTCTGCTATAAGTTATACCGTTGGTGATGAGATAAGTATTATTCTTGATGCAACTGTAACCTCTGTGAAAATTGCTCCAGAAAACCTGGAGAACTGGTATCAATTTTCTGCAGTTAAAACAGGTGATATCTCTTTTGATATCCTTGATGGAGAAACATTAACAACGTTGAAATCAGATGTTTCAGCTGGAGTTTCTTTAGCTGATCTCTCCACTTCATCAATTCGTCTACAAGCTCATTTTCAACGAGAAAATCCTGCAACAAGTCCTCTTCTTGATTCCTGGAATGTAAGCTACATGGGAATAGATGAAATGCCACCAGAAACAAGTATCCTGGATATCGAAGGAACAAAAGGATTACATGAATGGTATACCAGTGAAAGCGTCATCCTTTGGCTGCATGCAGAAGATCTTCCTACGGATACAGGCAGTGGAATAAAAACAATTTATTATACATTGAATGATGGCTCTATAAAGGAATATAATCAACAGACAGGATTGATTCTATCCACATCTCAAGCCTCTGACTGGATGGGCGTTTGGGATATTGTTTTTTGGGCTGAGGACAACGCTGGAAATCAAGAAAACAGATATGATTCAGAAAATAGTATCACGATTTCAATTGATGCGGATAAACCCTATGTTGAAATCACTTCCCCTGCAGATGAAGAACAAGTAGAAGTGCCCTTCTGGGTGAAAGCAAATCCATCAGATAATGTTGGCGTTGATCGAGTGGAGTTTGACATTGAACCATTCGGTGAACGAGAGGGACTTCCCTATGTTGATACTGAGCCTCCCTATGAATGGTACTGCGATGTCAAACAGGGTGAGAGCCTTGGCTTACTTCATCCTTCCATTGGTGTCTTAGGGACAAATAAAATGGTTCGAGCACGAGTGTTTGATGAAGCAGGTCAATCATGGACTCATGAGGTATGGGTCTATATCACCAACTGGGATAGCGGAACAGATTTTCAAAACCATCTCTGTCTTCTCTATGCTACGGGTCAGGGTTCTGTCAATACCGATGGATTAAACCTTGATGGTATAACCCTGGGTCAGGTAAGCTGGGATTTCACTGAGGGATCAACTGTTTTCTCGGCGGGTCTTAATGGCATACGATTGAAAACTGGTTCACAACATGGATCTGCTATTCTTTTTTTAGGATATACTTCAAATAATGTAGTAGCAGGTATTGCTGGTTCAGT
>JAWOBC010000061.1:0-4856 GCA_046498165.1 Thermoplasmatota archaeon | reverse complement strand
TTTTGACAGATCAACAGTATAATCACGGGTCAAAGGGATGCTTTTGATGTTCATATCCATTAGTGAAGCGATTTTTTGAAAAGAAAAATGAGCTGAAGCGGGAACAATGATTTCTTTTTTATGGGTGAGTTGTTTGGCTATCCACATCGCTGAAATGTTTCCTTCGGTTCCTCCACTAACGATATGTCCTTTACCTGAAGATGGCGTATGCAAGAGATTTTTGATGAATGAAAGGAGTTTGTGTTCAATTTTTTTGGTTCCTGGAAACAGAGCTGGATCACCCAGGTTGGTCTCCAAAAAAGTAGTATATGCGTTAACAGCAATAGGATGAGGCTGATTACACATAGATCCTAGGATATGACCATCTGAAAAGGTAAAATCTTTTTGTTTATATGATTCAAGTTCACTGAGTATGCGGTTAACTTTGTTATCATTTATTTTTTCATTCATCGTTGGGGACTTGAAAGAAAAAAGACCACAAAAAGATTTGCCTGTTCTTTTGAATAATTACCATCACATTTTAATACCCGAATATCTATTTTGATTACATGATGGAAAAAGAATCTAAGGTTGAGGCTGAGGAGGTTACATCTTTTCTAAAGCTTCCGGTTTATACACGTGATGGGAACTATGTTGGTCATGTGAGAAATGTATTTCTTGACATGGATGAAAAACGAGTGAATAGCCTTTTAGTTACCAATACCAATCCGGCTATGATAGAGGGTGCCGTTGATGTTGCTGTGCCTTATCGTTGGGTGAATGCTGTTGGTGATATCATTATTCTTTCCCATTTTCCAAATCGAGTAACGACTCAAAAAAAGGAAGAACCAACAGAGCAATCTGACGATTTGGAAGTAGACATGATCGGTTAATGCCGGTTTTTCGTATGGCTCAAAGAATAGATGTTGCTTCATTAAGCGATGTTGCAGTAGTGATACCGCTTTTCTAAAAATGAATAACATAACATTTTTATAATTAGATGAACATATATAACAGTATCACTAAAAAAAGAAATGTATAACAATATTTAAATATAAGTAAAGATAAACTTTGATATGCCACAAGATATATAAAATAGGGTGGTAAAATATATGACCAAAAAAATAAAATCCATCAGAGCAATTTTGATGTTAAGCATCTTACTCTTTAGTACCATAATAGCTGTTGCCCCTACCCCTTCTGCAGCGGGACCATTGGGATTTGTCAATTTGAACAGTTATGTTCGTGTTGATTGGTCCGCCAATCGAACAGAGGAACCCATTATCCCCCGTGGAGAAATGCGGCAGGTCGGCATTGATGTAACCTATGGAGTCACCTATGGATCAATCATTCCCTTCATCACAAAAACACTAATGAACATCTATCAGGGACGACAAGCAAACATTAAAATGGAAATCTTGGAAACACCAGATTGGTGCACTGCAACACTAAAATCAGGTACATTAACTACCCAGGTTTCAAGGGAGGAAAACACCATTCAAACGGTGTTAACCATCCAGGTCGATGAAGATGCACCTGCCTATGGCGCAGGATATATTAGATTAAAAGTATCCATTGGTCAAATCTCAATGATCGAAGGATATAGCAAGGAATTTGATTTAACGTTTACTCCTGAATATCTTCCATTAGTTGATGCAAATGTTGATGGTCAGACCAGTTTGAATATTGGTCCACTTGATTCCGCAGTATTTCCAATCAATATAAAGAATTTGGGTAATGCACGAACAACGGTATTCCTGGACGTTGATCCACCTAACAATTGGATTGCGGTAGTAACTAACCAAATCACTATTCCCGATGGCTCAAACGCAACAGCATATTTAACGGTGAAACCACCAAAAGAATTCGGCTGGCATTATGATAGAGAACAAATTAAGATTTCTGTTACACCTGCAAGAGCAGAAAACATTCAACAACAGGGTGAAACAACCTTTATTACGGTCATGGTTGAAAGCCGAGGGTTTTCTACTCCAGGTTTTGAATCAATCGCATTCATTGGTGCACTGATGATAGCACTCTTATTTGTTCGGAGAAGAAAAAGAAAAGAACAGTAAGCTAAGAAGTTGCTTGTAATAAAGAATTATTTCCTTTATCAATAAATCACCAAATCAAAAAACCAAAATTAGAGGGCATATGTGATAACATATGATGCAATATCTCTCTTTTGGGGGCAAGAATGATGCATCTAAAAATGACGTCGAAATGTTCAATTGTCTTTGTCACATTCATATTGCTTTCCACTATTTTTTTCCAGTTTCCATTTCCATCAGCGGTTGCTGAAGAAACCGATGAAAAAACTGCTTCTGAAAGAGCATTAGAACAAATCGGCGTCTTTCTTGCTAATAATGTGTATTCTTTTTTTTCTTTTGGTGCACCAGCTCTTGTTGCTGATCCCACATATATCGAGATTGGTTATAATGAAAGTGTTTCCTTTGATATTGGTCTTATTGATTTGAAAAGTGAGGAATTCAAGGATGATCCCTTACAAAAGATCATGTCCAGTGAATCATTAACCTTTGACATTTTACAGTATCCAAGTGATAACGTTGATAACAAATGGCGGATTGTCTTTGATCCACCTGAAGTCAATTTTGAGGAGGGTAATAAAAGAAAAACAACAGCGACCTTATCATTGAGTTCACCACCAGTAGGCGGAGAACCAATTCAAAGCGGTGAGCTCGTTGTTCAAATCAATAGAAACCGGGCATATAAGGATCTTTGGCATTATGGGTTCATGTGGTTTCTTTTTGCATTCATTGGTGGTTGGGGGAAACTTAGTGGACAGGTTGATATTGGAACACCAACGGTTTCACTTCTAGTCAAAGTAAAACCATATCATGAGGTCATTATTGAGGTTCCTGAACTACTGGAATTACAACCAAATCAGATTGAAACGCTCCCTATCGATATTACTAATCTTGGCAACTATAAGGATATCATTTCTTTTCGTATCATTAGTGAACATGAGGGAATCATTCTCTCCGATCCTATTGATACCACATTGCAACCCGGTGAAACAAAACAGACCTTGCTTGGTATTGGTGTTGATCCCACATTGATTGACACGGGGACTATTCATGAAGTTGAAATCAAAGCATATTCTTTGAATAATCCTAATGAAACACTTACTTCAAGAACTGTTCTTCTGGAAACACGTGGTTTTTATGTGTCTGAGGGAAATATGGCTGGATTCATCGCTCCATTTCTTCTTCTTGTTCTTCTCATCATTTTTATATTGTTTAGAAGAAAGAAAAACATTGAAAAAATTGCTAGAAAACCTGAGAAACCTTGGATACTTCCTCAGGAGAAAAAATATTTAGAAAAATTAAAAGAAAAGGATAAAGAACAATATCAAAAAATGATGCAGCAGATGAAAGATGAATATCAGTCTGCATTATTATGGTATAACCATTATGTTAAGGCAATAAAAGCAAAGAAAAGAAAGAATGAAAACGGTTTCATTCAAAACATAACCATTGTTGTTTCAAACATCAAAAAACGATTCATATCCCTTGTTTCTCAGGTGAAAAAGAAAGTAACAAGCTCTGTTAAATCAAAACCAGAAGAGAAAACTGAAAAAGAAGAAAAATCAGAAAAAGAACCAATAAAAGATCAGAAAAAACCAGTTAAAAAATTATCATTACCAAAGATCCCCAAACCAACATTTCATCGTTCTAAAGAAAAGAAAAAAGAAAAAGTCCCTGAAAAAAGAGAAGAGAGCAAACAATTAAAAACCGAGAAAAAACAGAAAACTCAGCCTCCACAAAAACCAAAAAGGAAAACAACTGCATCATCTAAAAAACAACAACTGCTCAATAAAATCAAAAAGCAACAAAAGAAACAACAAAAAAAAGTGAGAGGTGCATAAAAATGAACAACCGTAAACAAAGATTTTGGTCAATGGGTTGTATATTCCTCTTTTTGATAAGCATGTTTTTTGTTGTTCTCTCACCCGGTATTGCTGCTGATGGGAATTTTGAGATAAAACTGTATAGTCGTATTGATGTTAGTTGGAATATCAAAGAAGCTCAAGAACCTATTGTTCCCCGTAATGAAGTAAAAACACTGAATCTAAGTGTATTGTACACCGTGGATACTGGTGATTACATTGCTGATGGAATGTATGATGAATGGAGTACGTCAGTGCACCAAAATACTGGTGAACCAACCGTTGTAAAAATTAAGTTAAATGTGATTAGTTCTTCTTCTTGGTGTTCAGCAGCATTAAAATCAAATGTAGTGTTTACGAATTTTTCCAAAAATCAGACCACAACGGCACCATTGTATCTTACCCTTGATGAAAATGCACCAGCATATGGCGCTGGTTACATCAATATTGAAGCATCTATTGGAACGATTCCTGGAACACCAATTAAAGGATATAAGAAAACCTTTAATCTTTCGTTTATTCCGACGTATTTTCCTTTTGTGAGCATTAATCTACCTGATGTCAACACCATTGAAGTAAATCCAATGGAACAAGCAGTTTTTCCCATTGACATTGAAAACCTAGGAAATGCACGAACGAAAGTGTTTTTAGAAGTGGTGAATCTTCCAGATGATTGGATCGGTGTAGTCACCAATGAACTTACCTTAGAAGAAACTCTTGGTTCAACAGATACTGCCTATCTTAGTATTCAACCACCCAAGAACTTTGGTTATTATGATGAAAAAGAAATCATCCAGGTAGCAGTCACTCCAGCACGAGCTGAAGATATCAGTGATCGGGGAGATACTATGTATACCACATTTATCGTGAAAAGCAAGGGTGTTGCCACACCTGGTTTTGAAGCAGAACTCTTGATTTCTGCATTCATCATTATTGGTATTGGATTGTATCTTCGGAAAACTAAAAA
>JAWOBC010000029.1:0-6210 GCA_046498165.1 Thermoplasmatota archaeon | reverse complement strand
AGTTCTTATGACGGAAAAATATACAAGGTTGACTGGCAGCACAATCTCTACCTTCATAAAATCTGAGATTGAGTGGAGTGGTAAACATGATTGCTTGTTTCCAATAAGGCCGAGCTATCCTTGCAATGAGATATACCGCAAAGGTAACTGAAAAGGTCAAAAAAATCACTAATAAAAAAACGGTGGGAAATAATCCATCTGATGAACTCCACCCTGACCCAGTCATCCAGAGTATTACATAGTAAATCAGAGGAAGGGTAAGAATAGTTCCAATGATACCCATGAGGTATGTACTGGAAATCCTAGTGATTTTTTTAAGACGATGCATATATACTCCGATTAACAACGCAATAAGAGCAAGAAACAGTGTTTGAAAATAAATAAGCGGGGTAACAAACCAGAAAACAACTGGTGGGCGAAAAAAATGAGCATCCTCAAGTACTCGAGCGATTGAACCATACATAATGAATGGTAAAACCCCCATAAAAAATGAAAAATCAATGGGAATATCCCATTTTTTCAATAATCGATATAATCCATAGAGAGCTCCTGCTACCATGATTCCATAGACAATTTCAGAGACAAAAGTGAATTTTGCAGCAGCAACAACACCATGATAACTCATTTGTTTATCTAAACCATCTGAAACGATTGGTCCCCAGAAATATTTCCAAATAAATTGATCATAAAAAATATCTGGAAAAAAGAAAAGACCTCCAGCAAAAAAAGCTATCAGAATGAAGATAACAGTGAGAATGAGCTTTTGTTTGTGTTCTTGCAACCAGATTGAAAAGGTCATTTGTATTGTTGTAAATGATGATTTATTATATTAAATTAGGTGTTGGTAACATCCTCATTATTTGAATGTTTTATTTTAGGAGCATTATGGCATCCTCTCTTTGACAAAAAAGAAAACTCCTGATAAGATATCGATGAGTTCATCGTTACCGGACGAAAAGGTAATATATCCACCGCTTGGTTTACAATAGTTCTAATGAGACGTTTTACTAAATCCAAAACAATGGTGTTTCCTCGGGAAATCATTGTTGGTCATAAAACACTTTCCCAAGTTGCAGAACTCATTGATCGTATTAGCAAGGGAAACCATGCGTTAGTAATAACCGATAAATTTACGAAAAAGATAGCAGGAAATAAAATCAGTAAAACATTACAAAAAGCTCAATATTCTGTTGAGGAAAAAACCATTTCTGCTGCAACAATATCCCAGGTCAATAAACTCATTAATTTCGCTGAGCAAAAAGAAATCGATATTCTGCTTGGTGTTGGTGGTGGAAGTGTCATTGATGTCAGCAAACTTGCTTCATATGAGCTATCAAAAGCATTTATCAGTATTCCTACCTGTGCTTCTCATGATGGTATTGCTTCTCCTCGGGCTTCATTGAAACATCAGAAGGGATCAGTATCAAAAACGGCAACCTCTCCATTAGCAGTGCTTGCTGATACGGAAATTATCAACAAAGCACCCTATCGAATGCTTGCCGCTGGTTGTGCTGATGTGGTTTCAAATATTCCTGCGGTGCTTGATTGGAAACTTGCCTTTCGATTGAAAAATGAGGAATTCAGTAGTCATGCAGCAGTCCTTGCAGAAACAGCAGCTCAGCTGATCATTGATCATGCTGAAGAGATTAAACCTGATGTTGAAAAATCCGTCTGGTTTGGAGTTAAAGCTATGATCGTCTCCGGTGTTGCCATGAGTGTTGCTGGAAGCACTCGACCTGCCTCTGGTGCTGAACATATGTTTTCACATATGCTCGATCATCTTGGCCCACGGATTCTTTTGAAGGGCAGAAGTAAAAAAATGCCCTTGCATGGTGAACAATGTGGGATTGGGGCTATTATGACCATGTATCTTCATGGCGGGGATTGGAGAATGATTCGAGATACTTTAAAACAGATTGGGGCTCCCACTACTTCTGATGAAATTGGTGTTTCTAAGAAAAAAATCGTGGAAGCATTGATCCGAGCTACTGAAATCCGACCTGAACGGTATACCATTCTGGGTGAACATGGCTTGACTAAGGAAGCAGCGCGAACGCTTGCTAAAAAAACAAAGGTGATCTAAACCCATGGCTCAGGTGACCTTGATTGGGGAGCGTATTGCTGAAAAAGATCTTATTTTTACCTACCAAGGGCATTTGGAGGAATGCCGTAATTGTAAATTGAAAAATATTTGTTTTAATTTAAAACAATATCAGCGGTATAGAATTAAAAAGGTGAGAAACAAACGGCATAGTTGTAGTGTTCATGATGGTGATGTAGTGGTTGTGGAAGTGGAAAAACTTCCGTTGCTTGCTGCCATTGAGAAAAAATATTCAAAGGGAAGTAAGATAACCATGAAAAAACGGGATTGTGAGATGAGATCCTGTGAGTTTTTTGATCTCTGTATGTCCAAAGCGACTCAGGAGAACAAGAAATATAAAATCAAAACTGTTCTTGAACCGATTTCTTGTGAAAAAGGTTATGATCTGCAGAAAGTGGAACTAAAGGAATAATACGTATTAGTTTAATCTAGTTTCATTTGTTTTTTTAAACTTGTTAGAAAGGGGTATCTAGCTTGTTGGTCCCATATCTCAAAATATAGCATAAGCATTCTTTTATTTGAGTGTTCAACACAGAGAAAAAATAGGTTAACACAGGCAATAAGCAATCGATAAAATGAGAGCAGCTAGAATCAAAGTTAATATTGAAGTATCAAATTGGCAATTTGCTCTCTTTTTTCTTTCTCTGATGGAAGTGTGATAGATGATTTCCATCCTTTTTCGCCATCAGGAAGATAAAACCCTCGTGCAATAGAAACGAATTCTGTTTCACCGGCATCGGTTACTGCTTTTTTCCGTGAAACTTCAATGAAATTATTCCTTCCAAATTTTACTTCTTCTGATTCAATTGTTTCAAATTCTACCATGGTAAATCTCCTCATCAGTACTAATTAATATCATTTTTTAGATTGTTTTTATGCCAATCGAGCGGTGTATAAGAGTTCTCATTTAAATAGCTAATGACCATGTTTTTTCATGTATCTTATTTTAATCCCGCTTCTTTTCGTAGTAATGCTACTTTATCGGTTTTTTCCCAGGTGAAATCTGGATCAGTTCGGCCAAAATGTCCATAGGCAGCGGTTTTTTTGAAAATCGGTCTTCGAAGATCAAAATGATGAATGATTTTATTAGGGGTGAGCGGGAAGAAATCCCGGATGAGTTGTTTTAGTTTTTCTAAAGAAACTTTATGAGTCCCGAAACAATCGATATTGATGGAGACTGGTTCTGAGACACCAATAGCATAAGCGAGTTGTATTTCACATTTCTCTGCTAGTTTTGCTGCCACAATATTTTTTGCGATATAGCGAGCCGCATAAGCGGCACTTCGATCAACTTTTGTTGGATCCTTTCCAGAGAATGCTCCACCACCATGTCGACCAATGCCACCATAGGTATCAACGATGATTTTTCTACCAGTGAGTCCTGCATCAGCATACGGTCCTCCTCGCACAAAGGCACCAGTGGGATTAACATGAAAGATGGTGTCTTTATCGATCCATTTTTTACAGACGGGTTTGATGACCTGTTCAATGATATCTTTTTTCACTCGTTCATATGCTGTTGCACCATCATGTTGTGTGGAAACGAGAATGGTATCTGCTCTCAGGGGTTTTCCTTTGGAGTCATATTCAATGGATACTTGTGATTTTCCATCTGGTCGAAGATAAGCAATATCACCATTTTTTCGAATGGTGGAGAGTTTTTTAGTGAGTTTATGTGAAAGAATAATGGGTAATGGCATGAATTCTTTGGTTTCATTACTGGCATAGCCATACATCATCCCTTGATCGCCGGCACCTTGTTCTTTATGCAGACCGGAGCCTTGTGAGACACCTTGTGAGATATCTGGGCTTTGCTCGGTTATTTGCACCCAGACTGAACAGGTTTCTGATTCGATGCCATAGCTGGAGTTGGTATAACCGATTTCTTTGATTGCTTCTCGGACCACTCGGGGTATATCAATATATGCTTTGGTAGTCATTTCCCCAAAGACCATGACGCCACCGTTTTTTGTTGCTGTTTCTACTGCTACTCTTGAGTGTTTATCCTGTCGTAATGCTTCATCTAGAATTGAATCAGAGATAACATCACACATTTTATCGGGATGGCCTTCTGTTACTGATTCTGAGCTGAGAAGGATTTTTTCTTTAGCCATAATCTTATCACCATAATCATTTTTGTTATTGACAGACATTTTAGGGTAATCTTATTTATTATCAGCTTAGAAACAAAAAGATGAATATTAATGTTTGTAATAGTATTGATTCACCGGAGAAAAAAACAGGAAAAATATTTATTTTTATTGAGAGAAACGGATTTGAGTAAGCACAAAAACAGTTGTTACCACTGCAATAGTTCCAAAAATAATGATTATCCAGGGGATAGATTCTGTTTTTTCCTCGGGTTCAGCCATTGATATTGGGGCCTCATACAATTGAGGAATAGAAATAGAGTATGTTTTGGTAATGTTTCCATGTTCATTGGTGATGGTAACAGTTACATTGTATGTTCCTGGTTCTGTGTATTGATGTGTGGGGGTAGGTGATTCTAGGATTGTTCCATCTCCGAAATCCCAAACAATTGATGTATCTTCAGATAATGATGTATTATTATTAAAACTACACATTGCCTTTCCTGTTTCATTATCGATTTTTATGATGATGCTGTCATTATCAATTGTATTTTCTTGTTTTAAATCAGTAACCTCTACAATGGTTGGTTCGGACCATGAACTATTTAATCCATGTTCATCTTGTGCTCGTACTTGAATCGATAGCATGGTTTCTTGATGGAAGCAATTGGTAAAATCAACTGTTTCATTTGAATTTACAAATGCAGACCAGTTGCTTATATTTCCATCATTCCAATTGATTTGGAACCGAATACGGTCATTATCAGCATCCCAGCTTGAAACCATATAGGTTTGTTTTTTCCCTATTTCGACTGAGCTGGATCCCTGTGGTGGATTTGGTGTTTCTGGTGGATTATTTGTTTCTTCCGCGGGTGGTGCTGGTGGAATGAATCCTCCTCCGCCACCTCCAGATGGAGGGGTATCATCGTTTTCATCCTCTGGTTGATCCTCTGTGGTAAAGACGTAGAGGTTGGAACTCTGTTGTGAACTATCATTTACGGTGACGGTCCATTCATATCTTGTTTCATAGGATAGATCTGAGATGGGAAGGTTTATTGTCTCATTAGCATTAGCTGAGAGATACCCTGAGATATTTCCTATCATCGGGTTTGTGGTTATCGAATAATGAAAAGAAGATCCATTTGGGTGAAAAAGCGAGATCTGTAGAGAGGAAATATCCTTTGAAACTGATAGTGATTGGTTTGTTGGAATGGGATTGGACATAGAAGGACCAGTCAGTATAGTGTTTAATTCAAGGGAAAGATTTTGTACGATAAGGGGTAGATACTGGGTTTCATTGGTTATGCCTGCATTGTTTAGTTGGATAAGTGTGTTTTGTTGTTGATCGATTGGTTTTATTGGGGTGACATTGAACATGTAGAGGCATCCTTTTGCTGAGACATTACCACTGCCGACAATGAGGGAGTAGATATTTGAAATGGATCCATTTTGTTGATCAATACTTCCATTTGATGAGAAATTGGTATAATTTTGGAAAAAATCACCTAATCTTAAGGAGCTTACCATGAGCAGGTTTTCATTATATTGAACGTTGAACTCAAATGATTTTACCGCTACATCTGGGTCTGGGTTTAATCTGATGGAAACAGTAGTTATTTCTCCTTCTTCAAGTATTGAATCAGAGGATTCTACTGTAATCATTGAAGCAGCTGATCCAAGACAACTGGGGATGATGATAACCGCAAAGAACAGAATGATAAAGAAAATGAATATTAATTTTTTTTCAGATTTAGTGGGTGATTGTTTCGCCATTTACTGCCACCATCCATTTTCATATTGTTGGGATACTAGGGTTAAATCAAGAACATTTATTTTACCATTGTTATCCACATCTTCTCGTATCCATCCGCAGGTTCCCTCAGATCCATATACTGCTGAGATATTGTTGAAATCAAAAAGATTGCTCAATCCATCCATGTTTACATCCCAATTTGGTGCAAGTGAGAAAGAATGAATAGTTGAAGTATTTTTATTTCCTTGCATATCCTCAGCATATAG
>JAWOBC010000157.1:0-14010 GCA_046498165.1 Thermoplasmatota archaeon | reverse complement strand
CATCCTAGGATTCAGGATTTACAAAAGAAACTCAGCGAGAAGACAAAAGCAGTTGTTACCATTTCACCAAATAATCCAACTGGTGCAGTGTATTCTGCTGATGAATTAAAAAAAATTAATGAGTTCTGCGCATCACATGATTTGTTTCATATCTCTGATGAAGTCTATGAATATTTTGTTTATGATCCTGTTGCTCATAAGACTGCACTTATTTTTGATGATGATTTAGATCATACGATTTCGTTGTTTTCTTTTTCGAAAGCTTTTGGGATGTCTGGACTGCGTGTTGGATACATGGTGGTTCCTCAGCACATATATGATGATGTACTGAAGGTTCAGGATACTATTGGAATTTGTGCCCCTGCGATTTCTCAGTTGGCTGCGGAAGCAGCGATTCAGATGGATGATCGTTATGTTTCGCGTTTTCTTCCAGTGTTTCAAAAAAATCGCGAAGTGATAAGGGATTTGTTGAGCCCTCAATCAAAGGTGAAATACAGCATGCATAATGGGGCATACTATATTTTTTTATCATATGATAATACTCTTTCATCCTGGGAATTAACCAAACAATTAGTTGAGGAGTATAAAGTGATGGTTCTTCCAGGATCTGTTTTTGATAGGGAGTATTCATTACGAGTATCCTATGGGAATTTAAAAACAAAGGATTTTGAAAAGGGTTTATACCGGCTGGTGGATGGATTAAATGATATCCTTTGAGCAGTTGTTTTTTTCTTTCAATGACCTTATGATGAAATCATCGAATTGTTGCTTGTCAAATGGTTTTAATAAAAAGTTTTTTTTATCTGTAGTATCCGTTATCTGCGCAGAAGTTAAGCTAGGGTCGATGGGAAAATACCCTGTTTTTTCTTCTTCTGGTATAGTGGTATGAAGGAGTAACAGAGAGATGGATTGATCATTTCTGAGCTGCTCCAAAGCCTCTCTAGAAGTATCAACTGTTTTTACGTTGATATCAGTATTGGTATGGTATGATTCAATTTTTTTATGTATTTCTGGATCATCATCTACAATCATGACTGTTTTCATTTTCCTCAGAGGAGTGATAAACAGTTTATTATATTTGTTTTTTTCCTTTATAAATCATAGTATGCTCAAAAAGGAGGGAAGAAGGGGCTAGATGGGTGCAAGAAGAGGTGATTAAGAACATTGTTTCCAGCCCCTTGCAGGTTATTCATCCTAATCTTATCAAATATTCTATTAATTAGGGTATATAAAATGTGGTTGTAAAAATATCAGATTGCTATTTTTATATCAAAAATGATATTTGAGGAATAAAAAAAAGTTAGTATTTTTCTTCTCATTTTTGTTAAGTTATATGATTATTTTCTTCTATGATTGTTACCTACGTATTTAGATGCATATGCGATTACACTAAATGATTATATATTGTGATAATATTTTATTGTTAACAAAAAAGTTAGGAAGGATGGAGAAAAAATGGAAGAATTATTGAAAAAAATTGGAAGCTGGTTATTTCTTGTAGGAATTTTAATCGCTGTTGTTGTAGGTATTGTTTTTGCAGCAAATCCAACGTGGATGACTAATTATTCCGGCATGATTTCTACGGTGCTTGCTGTACTTGGTTTTGTTGTTGGTGCACTGTCGTTTTTTGCATTGGGCAGTATTACTAAGGATAAGGTGCCTACGTTTCTTATAGCAGCTTTGATGCTAGTGGGTATTGGTGCAGCATTAAACACTGATTTCTTTGCTCAGATTAATTATATCGGTGCTTATTTTACCAATATTGCTGCGATGATAGCTGTTTTTGTAGCGCCTGCTGCTGGAATCCTTGCTATTCGAGCTATTTGGGACACTGGAAAAACTGAGGAAATTGAAAAAGTAATACATAGGATTCCAAAGTAAGAAAGCAATTGCTTTCTTTTTTCTTTTTTTTATCTGATGTGTTATAATCCACCATTAATCAAGTTTAGTACCCATTTATAAAAACTGATTATGGTCATGGTGAATAATCCACCCATGAATCCGATGGTCATTATGGTGAGTGCATTCATTTCTTTTTAACTCCTATTAATTCAATATCAACTCTTTGCTGAGTTGATGAATTTTAAATACAATATTATATTTATACTTTTAAATATATAAATTCTTTGTAGAAAAATATCATCTATCATCCATTTTTGAGAAATCGAAAGACATATAATCAACATGGTGTATATGGAAAATGGGGTGATTCGGATGCAAAAAACCTTACTCGATTTTATTAACGAGGATGCTAAGTCAGAGATACTGCAAAATCATTAAAGAAAGCAATGAAAGAGATTACACTATTTGATTCATGGTTCTTCATAGCTTTATTGTTTTATTTTGCCAGAGCTTGTAGATGGCAATGCTTAATATCACCGCAAAACAGGTAAAACAGATTATAGCAATGTATAGGAAGAGTGGATCTTGATAGATCATTGTTACATTTTCTCTTCCTTCTTCGAGAAGTATTTTTCCATTTTCTGGAAAAGAGGTTCCATTTGGGAGTGGTGGAAGAGTTGACTTGTTTCCCTGTATAATATCAGTAGCATCCATGGTTCCTAGTTGATTGTAATCGGCTGTGGATAATATGGTTCCCTTTGCCCAGAGAAATATCTGTGTAATCGCTGCAAATAATGCCACAAAGGAAGTAGTGAACAATACAACGATTTTTGTATTTTCGGGATGAAGAAGACTTTCTCCTTTCCAGGATAATTTGTAATAAACCCATTTATGCCCTGGTCGTTGTTTCTTTTTGACAAGACCAGTATCAATTAGTTTTTTGAGATGTTCATGAAGCGTTGCTTTGTTTAACTTAGTGTTAGTACTTAATTCAGTAAGATTCATCTGTTTTCCATCAAGGGTTTTAATAATATCCAATCGTGTTTCTGATGCTAATGCTTTGAATGCTTCCTTATTAAGGGTGACCTTTGGCATAACAACATACGGAATTCAATTGTCGTTAAAAATGTTTATTGTATTTTGAGATGGTAGTAGCTCATTACATATTGTTTTTTTCAATAGGTGATACATCATCTGTTTTTTTTAGAATACCCAATTAAAGGTGAGGGTAAACAACCACAAGTAAAGCAAACACTGTAGCACATATTTTATCTTCCATTCTCTCATCCTATCCAGATATACTTTTCAAATTACGTCTATAATAAAGGTAGCTGTTATTATTTCATTTTGAAAAATTTCTGGTAAGAAGTGTCAATGAAATCTTAAATAGGATAATGAACAAAAAAATGAGGTGGTAGAGATGGAAAAGGCAATTAAATTAAAAGTAATGAAATGGATAACTCAACAATTACAGAAAGGTAAAAAGGATTTTGATATCATAGATTGTACCCAGGATATAGGGTTAGATCCATTCAACTCTAATGATATAGAAATGGTCGATGATGTTTTCCAATGGAATACTGATCAGTTGGACAACTATTTTTTGAGAACAGTTGATAAGAACACCTAAAATGAAAAAAAGATGTTTTTCTTTTTTTTCTTAAGTTCATTTTTCTCGCAACTTATTTATCACAGTGTGTCATTATCAATTTTTGTTATGGATAAACAATTATTGGCAGAAAAGTTGAAGGATTGTGGTGCTATTCAATTCGGTCATTTTGTGCTAACTTCTGGAGCGATTAGTGATTATTATATCGATATTAAAAAGGCAAGTACTGATCCAAATACCCTTCGTGAAGTAGCAAAAAATATGGCTGAATATGCTCACGGTTATGATCTCTTAGCTGGAATGGAACTTGGTGCAGTACCATTGGTCGTTGCATTATCTTTAGAAACAGATATTCCTTATGTGATTGTTCGTAAAGAAAAAAGAGCGCATGGCACAGGTAAACAGATCGAGGGTGGAATTGTAGAAAACAAAAAAGTATTGATCATTGAGGATGTAACCACAAGCGGCGGATCAGTGATAAAAACCATAACAGCCTTAAGAAGAGCAAATGCTACGGTTGATAAAGCTATAGTGGTAGTTGATCGTGAGGGTGGTGCTACAGAAAAGATTCAACAGCTTGATGTTGATTTTGTGCCCTTGCTCACGGTTAGTGATATTATTAAAAAATAATCTTATTTTAAAAAAATAGGTATTGGGGAGAAGTGGATTAAAAAATGAATGTATTAGTTGTTGGCGGTGGCGCCAGAGAACATGTGATGTGTGATGCAGTGCATCGATCAGACAAGGTAGCCTTGTTTAGTGTCATGAAAAACATTAACCCGGGGATTAAATCACTTGCTGGATCTGTGTTACAGCAAAAGGAAACAATGATAGATCCAATTGTAGGCTTTGTGGATGAAAAAGATATTGATTTAGTTTTAATTGGTCCGGAGGCACCGTTGCAGGCTGGATTAACCGATGCGCTGCAAAACCAAGGAATCATGGTTTGTGCGCCTACTCAAGCGGCAGCTCGGATTGAAACTGATAAAGAATGGATGAGAAAGATCCTTAAAAAATATCAGATTGCTGGGCAAATAAAATGGTCAACGTTTACCGATGTAGACAAAGCGATTTCCTTTGTGAATCGTTTAGATGGTGAGGTTGCGTTAAAACCTATTGGGTTGACTGGTGGAAAAGGGGTAAGGGTGGCTGGTGATCATTTCAAGGATAGTGATGGAGCAAGATCGTATATTAAGAGTATTTTTGATGATGAGATTGGTGGTCAATCTAAAGTGTTAGTTGAGGAAAAGGCTGTTGGTGAAGAGTTTACTATTCAGGCGTTTTCAGATGGAAAAACCATTCTGCCGTTACCTGCCGTGCAGGATCATAAACGATTATTGCCCGGTGATAAAGGACCTAATACTGGTGGGATGGGTTCTTATTCAGATAAAAATGGGTTGCTCCCATTTCTTTCGAAAAGTGAATATGAGCAGGCTGCTACCATCCTGCAGAATGTAGTTGAAGCTCTTTCTAAAGAACAATGTTCCTATGTTGGCCCTATTTATGGCCAGTTTATGTTAACTAGTGATGGACCGAAAATCATTGAGATTAATGCTCGGTTTGGTGATCCTGAGGCTATGAATGTGCTTCCTTTATTGGATTCGGATTTTGTTTCTCTTTGTCAAGCTATGGTAAATGGTGAAGTAGAGAAACATAAACTACGGATGAAAAGGATGGCTACGGTCTGTAAATATGTAGTTCCTGAAGGATATGGGAAGAAAAGCATGGCTGATGAAACGATTAAGGTTGACGAACAACAAATACGTAAAAAAGGATCGCAGTTGTTTTATGCTTCGGTCAATAAATCAAATGATTATGTGACTACGACATCATCTCGATCTCTTGCAGTGGTAGGGATGGGAGATGATATTGCAACGGCTGAACATCAATGTGAGCAAAGTCTTCAATATGTGAGTGGCGATCATATGTTTATTCGCCATGATGTGGGAACAGCGGCATTGATTCAGAAACGTATTGATCATATGAAACAACTGCGTGGGCTGTAAACAATTATGAAACAAAATATTTTTACTTATTTAATTGGAACAGCAGGTTCTGGTAAATCAACATTGACATCAATTTGTAAACGATGGATGGATCATCAGGGAATCGATTCTGTTATCGTTAATCTTGATCCAGGCGCGGAAAATCTTCCCTATGATCCAGATATTGATATACGGGATTGGATTTCGCTTTCCGAGATTATGGACACTCATCAGTTGGGACCAAATGGAGCTCAAATAGCTTGTGCAGATATGTTGGCATTGAATACCACAGATATCAAAGAAAGCCTTGATCAATTTAAAAGCGATTATGTTTTTGTTGATACTCCGGGTCAATTAGAATTATTTGTTTTCCGTGAATCAGGAAAATATATTATTGATTCGCTACAACCCAATCGATCTGTTGTTGCTTATCTGATTGATCAGAATTTAGCTAAAAACCCTCATTTTTTTGTATCACAATTGTTATTATCGTTGACGACTAATTTTCGTTTAGGTGTTCCTCAGATTAATTTGTTAAGTAAATCAGATCTGTTGGATTCTTCTGAGATTGAACAATTGGTTTCCTGGGCTCGGGATCCAGATGGCTTAGAGTTTGCTCTTTCTAATCAGAAGCCATCTATATATAGAGAGATGAATGAGGAAATCATTCGATTAGTTGCTCATTTTCAAAACTATGGTCCTTTGATTCCAACTGGTAAAGAGGATTATTTGGGTGTTGATGACTTATATACCATGGTTCAGTTGCTTTTTCAAGGTGGAGATGATGTGCGTCCTGATTAAAAAAATATTTTTTCTTTACCTTGATTGAATAGTGATTTGTTTTGATATCAGATTAAGAGGCCGATGTCTGAGAGGAATAACTAAAAGTTTTGACTGTATCGTTGATTTTTCTGAATAAAACTGTGGAGCATGAAAAGAAACGATAGTTCCAATTCTTATCTGGGGAATTCTGAGAGGAGAAAAAAACAAAAAGAGTGCCTTTTCTTGATGATGTAACGATGAATAAAGAGAAACGTTAAATGTTTCCTTTTGGTGTATTATATCTGGAGCTAAAACATATCTGTTTATAGTATGTTTTTCTTCTGTGATAGAAACAAATATGATATCTTTACTTGTTTGATTTTTGGTATGAACGGTGAGATTTATTTTGTATTGACCTGCGGCAAGGTTTTGAGTATCCCAGCTGCACAGTGTACTATTTGTTACGGGTTGTATACCTTGATAGAAGTATATCCATGGGTGTTGATAAGTATCAATGGATGAGATAAGTTGATAGCTGCAGGTGTAATGATGAAACTGTTTCCCATTTGCGGTTCCAATGATATCTATTTCTGTTGTTTGTATTGGTGATATGGGTTTGAGTGAGGCATTTGGTAATGTTTCGGTTGTTATGTTTGTGGGAAGTTCAATTTTGCCATATCCTTGGGTGGTGAGATTATATCCAATGTCTTTGGCATGTGATCGTAAAGCCATTTTTACTTCATATGCTGACCAGCTTGGATTTTGATTAAACAGTAATGCGCAGTATCCGGCGACATGGGGACAGGCCATACTAGTGCCACTTAGGGTCTCATAATGGTGGTTTAACCAGGTGCTTTTTATGTGAACTCCTGGTGCAACGACATCGGGTTTAACCGATGAAAGACGATATGATCCCCTTGAACTAAAGGGGGCGATAATATTTTCTGCTGAGGTTGCCCCAACTGCAATTACATCTTGTGCAATGGCTGGTGATGATATTGTGTTTTGTTCTGGACCTTGGTTTCCTGCTGCTGAAACCACTAAGATTCCCATGGAAACCGCGTTTTGGGCTGCTTGACTGAGCATATCATCACTGGTTCCTTCTGGATCACCTGCGCTAATTGAGATGATATCCACATGATCTGAGACGTTGCCATCATTGTTTGGATCTATTGCTCGTTCAAATGCTTGCAAAAAGGCTGTGGTATATCCTGTTCCTTCCTCATTGAGTACTTTATATGAATAATAATTCGTATCTGGAGCAACACCCGTAAATGAGGCATATGATGATCTCGTTTCGTTTCCAACTGCAATACCGGCACAATGAGTGCCATGGCCATGATCATCCATTGGATCTGAATCATTGTTTACAAAATCATACCCTCCTAGGTATTGTTTATGTAATGCAGGGTGGGTGTAATCAACACCGGTATCGAAAAATGCAATGGTTGTTGATCTGTCGATATGGATGACATGGGAATCTATCTCTGATTCAGTGCTATTTGATGATGAATCAAGTGCAGACGTTTCAAGATTAGTTATTCTTATTTCTTTATTCCTTATGATTCTTTTTACTTGTGGAAGTTTTTCAATGTTGTCTGCGATTTGATCATTAATTCCTTTAAGGACAATGGCATTGAGAATGAGATTATATTGTGTGGTAAATAGAAGTTTTTTATTGCTATACATGGATTGAATGTTTTGTTTTACGTTTTGTTGAATCATTGAAATATTTTGTTTGATTTGTTGAAATAGCTGTGTTTGGTTTAACCCAGTAAGCTGAATGGAACGGTTTTGTTGAGCCTCTAAGAGTTTCTGAATCCCATTTTTTTCAGATAATTCAATGATATATGTGGATTCTTCTTGATTTTCGTATTGTAATGTTAACGAAAAAGCATTCATTATGGATGTATTGGAAAAAAGGATACTGAACACTATAGCTATCGAAAGAATATGAACAATTTGTTTTGAGAAAGATGTAGTATAACGAGATTTGTGTAATACTGTCTGCATCTATATTAACTGGGTGTTATAACTACTTATTAATCTTGCTTTACGATTCTTGCCGCAGTGTTACCCGAGGAGAGTAATACTACTCTTGATTTTGGTTTTTCATTGATGAGTTCATACCCTATTTTTTCTGCTAATTTTTTGCTGAATGTTTGTATGGTTTTATGAGATGGCATGTTTTCTAAAGTTAATCGTTTTCGTGAGTCACCAACCAGAACGAATCCTTTAGGTTCAACGAAATCTGGATTGGCTGTTCGGATAAGACGGGCATAGGAATCAATAGCTGAATCATTCATGTTCCATTTTTGTACAAGGGTATGACGAATCACAGTGCGCGTATTTAATGATGGAAGCAAGTCTAATGTTTGATTGAGTTTTTCCCAACCGTTTTTTATGATGGGGTTGCAGAGTTTTTTGTATATCTCTTTTGTCGGAGCAACTAAAGAGATATAGAGTTGTTTGGGAAGGGGGTTAAGATGTTCTAATACTTCTGGGGTGGTTCCATTGGTGACAAGGAAAGTGGTCATATTCTTTTTATGACAAGCCTTAAAAAAATCACCTAATCTTGGGTAGAGTGTTGGTTCACCAGATAATGAACAAGCAACCATGTTTGGGTTATTTGCTTCCCTCCATTTTTTCATATCGCATCGATCATCACCTTTGAATCCGGTGATTAATTGTTGTTGAGCTTTGATTGATCCGTCAAGGATTTCTTGGGGATCATCCGGTTTTTTTAGATGTTCTTCGGTGAATCCCTGGTATCGCCAGCAGAAGAGACAGTTTTGAGTACAGTGATTGATTGTTGGAGCCATTTGTAAGCAACGATGGGATTGAATACCGTAGAAATCCTGTTTATAACAATGTCTTTTATGGATAAGACTTTGTTTTAACCAATGGCAAAGTTTCACGCCGGAATGATTGTTGACAATGGCATAGTGTTGTTTTTCTAACCGTTTTTTAATTTCTGCGTCCATGTAAATACCTGTTTTTTTAATTTTTTTTATGGAGATATCATGAATATGGTCCTTTATAAGTGTATATGGGCTTTTGGTTACTACTCTGAAAGAAATCATATTTTGTTTGGTAGTTGATACTGTAAGCATAATTTTTTAATGAGTTCATTTACTGATTTCGTATATTGTTCAGATGGACGAATAGCATTAGTGTATAGAGAGTTATAGGTCGTTTGCAAATGAGGATAATACTGTTGAATAAGATTAAAAAAGGCAGTTTTTTGATATCCTTTGAGTTCTAGATAGGTATGAATAAAATATTTTGCTCTGTGTTTTTTTGCTTTTTTAATGAGTGTTTCAATGTGATTTTTTGTATCTGTGATACCGGGTATGATTGGAATCATTGCTACACCCGTTTTTGCATGAGATGTGAGTTGTCGCATGGTTTCTAATCGTGATAGTGGTGATGGGGTTTTTCCTTCAAAAAGATGCCAGATGTGTTCATCGTTGGAAAGAATGCTAAATGTGATCAAGAGATTATTCATTTTTTTAAAAATATCGAGATCTCGGAGAATTAAGGTGGATTTGGTTAGAATATGGATTGGAATCTGTTTTTTTTGTAAGATTTGTAAAAGAGACCGGGTTATTTCATATTTTTTTTCAATCGTTTGATAGGGATCATGCACCGATCCTATGATGATTCGTCCTTTTTTATGATGGGGTAATTCTTTTTTGAGTAATTCACTAGCGTTTTTGGTAATATAAATGGTGTGATCAAAGGTGGAATCACAATAGGAACATCCGAACTCACAATGTTGATAGGGATCAATGGTATAATCCCCATGAAAAAGCGTATCATCCCGGGTGATGGTTTTAATAAGACTGTTTTGCTGGATGCATTTATAGTTCATGCTTACATTTCCTCAGGAGCAGTAATTCCAAGAATATCAAGTCCATTGTGTAGCACGATTTTGCTGGCTAATACTAAATGCAATCGGGCTTGTTTTCGATTATTGTCCTTTTCAGTGATTACTGGGCAGTCTCGGTAAAACTGATTGAATAGTGAAGCTACTTCATAGATATATGAACAAAGCTGATGAGGTCTGAATTGTTCACAAGCGGTTTGAATAAGTTCAGGCAATTCAGCAAGTTTCATAGCTAGTTTCTGTTCAGCTTCCTTAGTGAGTACCTCATATCCTGAAAAATCTTGATTGATTCCTTCAGCTTTTTGTTTTGCTAAAATCCCTGAGGCTCGTGCATGAGCATACTGAATAAAAGGTGCTGCATTTCCATCAAAACTCAGTGCTTCCTCCCATTTAAATAAGATGTCTTTTTCTGGTTGAACCTTAATAATATTATAGCGTAATGCACCCGTTCCTACTATTTTGGCAATATGGTTCATTTGCTGATCATTGAGTTCTTTTCCCCTTCGTTTTTTTACTTCTTCATAAGCCCGTTTGATGCATTCCTCGATGAGATCATCAAGAGAGACCACACGTCCTTTCCGAGTTGACATTTTTCCACCGGGAAGGGAAACAAAGGAATAAAAAACAGGATGTGGGAGATGTGTTTCTCCAATTAATTCAAGACCAATGGCTACTTGTTTGGATTCAAGTTTATGATCCTCTCCTAAAATATTGACAAGTTTATCTGCATGTTGCGCTTTCCATGCATGATAGGCAATGTCTCTAGTTGCATAAAGAGATGTTCCATCTTTCCGGGTGAAGAAAAACTTGGTGTTTCTTCCTTTGATACCATAGGATGCTAAATCAAGATAGTAAGCACCATCTTCATCTGAGCAAATGGGTGTTTTTTTTAAGGTGTTAATAATTTTTTCTACGGATTTATCTTTGACAAAGGTTGATTCAGGTATATATTTATCAATACTGATGTTGATAGTCTGTAAGCTTTGTTTCATTCCTTTAAGCACTGGTTCATATGCGTTGTGGATTTGTTCTAATACTTGTTGGTTACCTTGTTCACTTTCTTGAACTAACATGCCGATTTCTTGTTGAATGTTCTTATCTTGTTCCATGAGTTTATTTGCTTCTTGATAGAATCCCACCGCGTGATGATCTGGTTTGTCGATTGCTGGTTTCGGAATCTCTTCTGTATCAAGATGATTCATACCCCAGGCAAGAATGGCTACTTGTTTGCCCATATCATCTACATAGAATTGTGATTCGGTTTCATAACCGGCAGCAGTGAATAATCGGGTAATAGTATCTCCAATGATTGGATTTCTGGCTCGACCAACATGAAGTGGTCCATTTGGATTTGCGGAGGTATGTTCAACAATGACTTTTTTCTTTTTAGAAGCAAGAATCCCATAGATTTCTTTTTTCTTTAAAATTAAAGAGAGCGTTTGTTGAATGATTAAGGTTTGATCAAGATAAAAATTAAGATAACCGCTTGATACCTCTGTTTTTTTGATGAGAGTGTCTTTTTTGATTTCTTTTTGTATTTCTTCAGCTGTTTGCTGTGGTGATTTTTTACTGAGAGAACATAATTGAAAACAGGGAAATGCAAATGTTCCTTTTCCTTCAGGTGGGCGTTTAAGTAGTATGGTGGTTGGATAATTTTTTTTCTTTAGGACATGTTGAAGATCTGTTGCAATCCTTTTTTTTGCTTCGATAAGTGGATAAGGCATAGGTTGCTAGAATTACGATGGTCCTTAAATTTTTTTGTATTTATAGATAATTACTACATATTTTTTTTGGCCAAAAACTTTTTTTATGAGGGTTTTATAGGTTTACTGGGGTTAGACGTTGGGTAAAAACCCTTATAAATACCATGTTTAAAACGAAAATTTTAATTTCCTCATATATTTTTATTACTCAAAAGCCATTGTTAAAAAAGATAACATGATAAATTATTAATTAAAATAAAAATTCCGAAAAATATTTATTATATGTAATATTAAATTATGAATGCTAAAATGAAATCAAATCAATTATTCATTTATATCATAATTATCACTCTCATGATTATCCCTTTTACAATGAATGCAACCAGTGGACTATGTTCAACGAAAATAGAAAAAATTAAAGACAATCCATCCACTGTTTGGTATGCAAATGATGAATGGTATAGAACATTTGGAGGAAATGATGCAGACCTTGCGGAATGCCTTATTAGAGGAAGTAATGGGAGTTACCTCTTAACTGGAGCAACTTGGTCTGATGGTTCTGGACATTCTGATTTTTGGCTTATAAAAACTGACAGTAATGGTAATGAGATATGGAATAAGACATTCGGTGGGAGAGATGAAGATTTTGGACATTGGATAACTAAAGATCATAATGGCGGTTATATTGCTACAGGATATACACGTTCTTATGGAAATGGATTAAATGATGTTTGGTTGATTAAAATTGATGAAAATGGAAATGAACTGTGGAATAGAACATTCGGTGGAGAATATGTTGAATGGGGAAAATATCTTATTGGGTTAAACGACGGATACATCGTTGTAGGAAGTACTTACTCCTATGGATCAGGAGGTTCTGATATTTGGTTGATTAAAATTGATGAAAATGGAAATGAACTGTGGAATAAAACCTTCGGAGGCAATGATTCAGATTATGGAAATAAGATCATCCAGTCAGATGAAGGTGGTTATGTTATTGTTGGTAATACTATTTCATATGGTGCTGGATTTTATGATGTTTGGCTAATTAAGATAGATGAAAATGGAAATGAACTGTGGAATAAAACCTTCGGAGGCAATGATGCCGATAGAGGTGAGGATATTATTCAAACCAGTGATGGAGGATATCTCATAACTGGAGGAGCTACCCCATCAGATGTTGGTTGGGATGATGTAATACTTATCAAAACTAATGAGAACGGAGATATACAATGGACTAAATCATATGGTGGAAGTGATCAAGATATTGCCTATTCAGTTATTTCAACAGATGATGGAGGATATCTCATAGGCGGAACTACTGCTTCATATGGACCAGGGAGTTTTAATGCATGGCTGATTAAAACAGATCAGAATGGAAATGAGTTGTGGAATAAAACCTTTGGAGGTATCAGGGGTGAAGAATCAGCAGATAGAATTATCCAACTGGTTGATGGCAGTTATATTTTCGTGGGAGATACATATAGTTATGGTGCTGGTGCAGGAGATTTCTGGCTGGTGAAATGTCAGGATTATCTACCACCAAAAATGAGTATAATTAAACCACAAGAAAGATTTCTCTACATCTTAGATAAGGAAGTTATTAAGATTGGGGTAAGATTCATTCTAGGAAAGATAACAGTAAAACTTATGGTTAACGATCCAGATGAAAGAATACAGAATGTTGAATTATATCTCTTTGGCCCGAATATTGACCCGAAAGAACCTAATGCAATACTTTATGATCATCCATATGAATGGGTTTTGGATGGACCAGTATTTGGATCACGGGGGTTACTAACTGTGGCCTATTACAGTAATAACAGTGCACATGTATCAGATATAATATATTTTTGGATGTTCAATATCTAATATTTTTCAATGGATATATTAAATAAAATTACATCTCAAGAATCATTCGGAAAATATGGTCTTAAAGCTATTTACTTGTCAAAAAGATAAATAATCAGTTAACATCTTGATAGAGGTGTGAAATGTCAAGGAGTTGTTTTATAAGAATTTCCGAACCTTTAACGAATCAAAACCTGCACAGTTTCCTTCCAAATCGTATGCTTTGATTTTTATTATGTGCTCTCCAAACGAAAACTGAGTCCACTTCCATTCAAATGGTGATTGCCAGGCGTCGCTGTCTATCATGCTCCTGGTAATGCGTGCGTGCCTGTCTGTTTTCTTTTTTGACTCGTAACTCTCAAACTCGCT
>JAWOBC010000154.1:0-3511 GCA_046498165.1 Thermoplasmatota archaeon | reverse complement strand
GGTTCTTCCATGTTTGCCTGGGGAATATCGATATAAAACTGGTTATTGGATAAGTGTCCTATAGAGTCATTTTTTTGACTCCTCTTTTTTTCTTTTTTTTTGTATTTTTTGATGGTTGTTTGAATGAAATTGAAAACCATTTCACTCCTTTTCGTCATTAAACGATTTAATAAACGGCATATTTATATAGCTTGAAGCTGACTTTCATGTTGGTGATAAACAATGGATGATTTTATCTGCACGCAATGCAAAAGTCGGTTTTTCCGACGTAGAAGCGAATGTCCCTTTTGTGGCGGTCGAATAATCCCTATTCTTGATCGGCTGTATGCCTAAAGCACTTCTTTCTTTTCTTCCAAAAAATACACTATGATATAGTCGCTAGATGGATTGACTTTGGTTGAGTAATAACTGCGCTTTTTTAGTAAGATGAACCGATTTCATTCGTCCTTTAATCCGGATGGTTATCAACCCTTGTCTTCGTAATTCATCTAATCGCTTTTTAGTCGTAACCTTTGAAATAGAGAATCGTTTTCCAACCTTTTGATAGGAAACAACAATATTTTTATTGTTAAGTTTCTGAATGAATTGTAAAATCTGATACGAATGTTCATCGAGTTCAATTGGTTCAACTTTCTCTGTGGGAACAAGAAAGAGTTCTTCTTTAAGATACTGTACTTGTTGTTCATCAAGTAACTGAGGATTAATACGCAAGAGAAGAATTGCTTGATGATGATTGATCAATGGAGTTATCTGATAGATCAGCCGTAAGATATCTTGAAACGAAAAACGAATGAACAAATAATCCATTCTGTCCAGTAAAAACACGGTTTTTTTATGTAATGTAAGATTTTGTTCAATGATCCGTGTAATACTCTGAAATGGTTGATCTGATGTATCAATGTTAGCCAATAAATCCTGATACAGATGAATCTCTGGTGAAGTTGGTGAGAAATCTTTTCTTAACACTGCCAGAGGGTTTCTAGTGAAACAGACACCATGATATCCACTAATTTGTAATGAAATGAATTTATCAACTGCGTCTGTTGATGTTGAATGAAGCAATAAATAGCTAGTCTTATCAATCAGTTTTCCCCGTCGTTGTGAATCCTTGCTAACATCTGTTCCTACAAAGAGGATTCCCATTAATTGATCCTGATCATCACGGTAAATGATTGATGAAGCTGAAAAAAGAACAATGCTAACGGTTCCAGTTTTAGAGGTGACAATGATTTCCTCTGGTGAATGACCATAACCTTTAGTTAAATTTTTAAGAGCATCTGAAAATGATTGAGTCGATTCAAAGACAGGTATCGAACTGATGTGTTTTCCAAGTACTTGCTCGGCAGATAGACCGGTGAGTTGTTCTGCAGTGGTATTCCAAAGGCTGATATGTTGAGAGGGATCAATTGCAATGATACATTCCTTTGCACTGTTGATAATATTTTGTAAATAGTTTTTTGTTTTATTGATATCCTGTTGAATTTGTTTCAGTTTTGAAATATCTCGTTGAATGACCAAAAACCGTTCTTCACCTGAAATCTTGGTTTTCTGAATGTCCAATAGCGCTGTATAAATCTCACCATTTTTCCTTTTGAGAGTAATTTCAACATTGCCTAAGCTATCATGTTTTGCAAGTTGTTCTCTAATATAGGTTCTATCCTTCTGTGAAACATAATGCTGCTGAAAATCAAATTCATTATTTTTTCCTGGTGTGAATCCAGCGATCTGTTTCATAGTTGAATTCATATCAAAGACATGGCCATGTAAATCAGCGATAGCAATGCCCACTGGTGCAGATTCGAAAAGCTGACGATATTTTTGTTCAGATTCTTGTAATTCAGCGGTTCGTTTTTGAACAGTTTCCTCTAATCGATCCCTGCTTTTTCGAAGGGCTTCCTGCATATGCCTTCGTTCTGTGATATCGCGAGCGATACCAATGGCATGCCATCTGTTCTTAAGTTTGATCGCCGATATTGAAAGTTCAATAAAAATCTGTGCTCCCTGTTTTGTTGTTGCTGATAATTCCAGGTTTTTCCCAATTACTGGTCCAGCACCTGTTTTTTTGAGTTGTTGAAATCCATTCTTAAATCGATCTTCCGATGGATCCCCTGCTAGTAAGAGATGAACATTCTTTCCCATGATTTCTTCTGCAGTATACCCAAAAATGGCTTCAGCTGCTTGATTCCAGAATTGAACACGGCCTTCATCATCCATGAGAATGATAGCATCTTTTGCTGATGTAGTGATTGCTCGTAGTTGTGCCTCTTGTTCAATAAGTGTTTGTTTTGCTTTTTCTGTTTCAGTGATATCCTGGGAAAGAATCTGTAGATTACGTGTACCATTAGGATACTCAATTGGAGTGAATATGTTTCGAAAATATCTTTCTCCTCGTTTATCTACAAATATTTCTGTTATATTTTGTGTTATAACCTTTTTGCCGATATCATATCGATGTTTAAACACATTTGGAGGGAGTAACTCAGACCATTTTTTTCCAATGAGCTCATCTTTTGAAACACCAAAGGAGTCAGCCATTTTTTGATTAACAGCCAGTATTTCTTCTGTCTTACCATCTACTTCTGCCAGGTATTCCGGTGAATTATCAAATAAGCGTTCATATTTATCTTCTACTGTTTTTCTTTGAGTTATATCTGTTAAAAAATTCAAGGTGGCTGGTTTACCATTCCATTCAAATTTAACCGCACTTATTTCAACCCAATGAACATTGTTTTGTTTATCCATAATACGAAACTCATATCTTGAAGGTGGAAGTTTTCCTTCGATACGTTGTTTGTATCGTTTTAACACAAGATCTTTGTCTTCAGGGTGTATGAAATCGATAAATGGTTTTGCATAAAGTTCCTTTTTTGAATATCCCAAAAGATTAATCGCGTTTGGATTAGCAAATTGAATAAATTCCTGACGGGCAACAATGATTGCTTCATTAGCATGTTCAATAAGTCGTCGATATTTCGTTTCACTTTCAAGGAGCTCCTTGGTTTTTGCTTTGGCTTGTTTTTCTAAGGCTCTGGCTAGATCTTCGAGTTCTCTTTTAGAATTCATTCGTTTTGAAAGATCCCGCATCACACCTGTAATATATGTTTTATCATTTTTTTTGATGATACTCCCTGAGAATTCCACCGGGACGAGATGGCCTTCTTTGTGGATGACAAAGGTTTGAAAATCATTGATTTTTTTGCCTTTGAGTAGTTCTTTTACCTTGCTAAAATATTTTGGTAGTTCTTTTTTTGGAACAAAGCTCATCCATTTTTTTCCAATCATCTCCGCTGGATCATATCCAGCGATTCGTTTGCTGGCTTTGTTCATAAATGTATATGTTCCAGAGAGAGTGACTTGAAAGATGACATCGATGGTATTATCTGTTATTATTTGATAAACCTATAATCTGAATTTGCATTGTTTGCCACCAGTAATGGTTCTATATCTTGCCATTTATTTTTATCATTTTTATAATGAATTGGAAAAGGGAAATATAACTGCTTTGCTTTAC
>JAWOBC010000001.1:0-2570 GCA_046498165.1 Thermoplasmatota archaeon | reverse complement strand
AAAAAACAACGGCTCCAAGGGTAAATTTATTTTTTTTTCTCATTTCTATCAAGTATAATACATACACTGTTTTCATATTTTTATTTTTCTAATCGTCAAAAGCAGATTTTATCTTTCTTATATAATGAGAAATGAATTATCTTCATAACATTTAAAAAAAATATTAATGCGGATACCGGGATTTGAACCCGAGCAAGTGGCTTGGGAAGCCACTATCATAACCACTAGATCATATCCGCAACCATTGATTGATTACTTTTTTCCTGAAAAAAGGTAAATATTATTATGATTAATAACTTTTTATTTCTATCACATTCTTTGATTTGAAGAAGAGCTACATTTGTCTTTTTTCACACAATATCATCCATTAACTTTTAAACTATTATTTTTCATCTAGCATAAATATATGATTACTAATTTCATTAATTTTTTATGAGAGTAAACGGTTACACTCTCCATTGGTTTCATGCTTGAAGATTTTTTCATTCCCCTCATAATAATTGGATTTGCTGAGTTGGGCGATAAAACCCAGATTTCGATACTGTTACTTTCATCAAAATCAAAAAAACATGTTCAGATTCTATTAGGTGTAATTCTAGCATTTCTTATTGTAGATGGATTAGCTATTCTGTTAGGGAATTGGATTACAACAATCGTTGACATTCAAATACTAAGAATTGTATCGGGGATGGTCTTCATTTTTTTTGGAATATACATGTTATTGCACAGAGATAAGCAAGAAGATGGCGGGAAGTATTACAAAAATCCTTTCTTGACAGCGTTTTTTCTTATCATGCTCACGGAATGGGGGGATAAAACACAAATTGCAGCAGCTATTTTCGCCATCAGATATAACCCGGTTCTCGTATTTGCTGGCACATTATGTTCACTTACCATCCTTTCATTGATGGCGATATTCTTTGGAAAAATAATTGCTGAACACTTAAATCAAAAAATCATCAACATTGTGGCAGGCATACTCTTTATTATTCTAGGAATTATTTTTTTCATTGTTTAATTGCTTGTTCTGTGTTTATCATCTGATGAACCTGTTACAATAACACTGGGAAAAAATAACAATTTACTTTTAAACTTCAAAAAAGCTTATAAATGAAAACAGAGATGGCACTTGGAGGATGGAAGATGTATAAAAACAAATTGTTGATAGTATTGATATCAATGATGATTATTTTAACTTTAGGCTGTGTTGAACAAGAGACAAATGATGATGTAATTGATACAAAAACCGAAACAAGTTTCGTTGATTTCAAAGTAACAGATAAGGTTACAGAGGATTTTGATAATGTGTATGTTACCTTTTCAGAGATAAGACTTTTTAATCAAACAGAGGAAAATAATTCATCTATCGTGGCCATATCAACTCCAACCACCGTTGATCTTATCTCCTTAAATCTTAGCCAGATCAATGCATCTCTTGGAATAGCTGAAATTGAATCAGGAAATTATTCTAAACTCTGGTTAAACGTTACCAACTGTTCCGGTGTTCTCAATTCCACTGGAGAACAAGTTAATATTACTGTTCCCTCTGGATGGCTAAAGATTCAACAATTACATCTGTTTAATGTTACAAAAGGCAATCATACAATTCTTATCGATATTGATCTGGAAAACTCAATTCATACGTTTCATGGCGGAGAAGAATACAAGTTCATCCCCGTTATCAGCAAAATAGAACATAGACACGAACAAAAATTACAATTCAAAATCCATGATAAAAACCAGATCAAAAACATGGTTGGAAATAGAAAACCCGCAATTGATTTACTCATCAATGACACCCTTGTAAAAAATAAAATAACCCTAGAGGTTAACACAACATATATTTTCAATGCAACCGGAACAATTGATCTTGATGAAGATTCACTAACCTATACTTGGGATTTTGGCGATGGAGAAAACGCAACTGGACCAGTGGTTACTCATAGCTATGCTGAGAATGATACCTATCAATTATGGTTAACAGTAACTGATGGAACAGCTGAATCAACACATCATGTGACCGTAAAAGTCGGCACTCCAGGAAAAGAAAACAAACCAGGCAATGGACCCAATTAATTTTTCCTCATGATCATCTTCTTATAATATCTCCAATGCCAGGCCATATGAAAAATAGATATGACCGCCATAGCAATACCAAACTCAACATGCCAAAATAATAAATCAGCATAAAAAGAAAGCCTGATTCCATAGCTGACTAATATTGCAAGAATGATTCCAAAAATACCCGAAACAAGAAACGTAATCAATAACAAAACATTCCAAATTTTTTTATGCTGCACCCTTTTTATCTTACATTTATCAAACGAGGTGTTCGGGGAGAACATTGATGATTGGCATCACCTTTCTGTTAGTGTTGATGCTGTTTAGCTGTTGTTAATTTGCCCCGAAGGGGCTTTCTTGGAAGAAGCAAAAAAAGTATTTCTCAGCTAAAAAAGAAGTAACAAGGTTTATAAAGCTTTTAAGCCGTGTCACAACGCTATGTTTGAGAATAGAACAGATACAGAACGAACTATTATTTATGTTGTAATCGCTCTTCTTGTCACTCTTAT
>JAWOBC010000159.1:0-5481 GCA_046498165.1 Thermoplasmatota archaeon | reverse complement strand
CTTTGAATGATTCCAGATCAAGCATAAGTTTTGACATGTTGCCTTCAATTAATATGAAGAGATGCCTTGTTTTATAAGGAGTATGATTTCATTTGGGAGAAGCCAAACAAAATAAGATAATATTCGTAATGGGAATGCTATGTCAAAATATAAAATTTTTATCGATTTTATTATGATAATACATTTATCCATCTTGTGCTAAATTATATGGTCACATGAAAAACATCTTTTTTGGGTAACATTTATATTAAAATATTCCATACATTTGTTTTAAACTTATTGAATCTTAAAAAAGATAAGTTTAGATTCGGAGACGGAGGCAAAAAAGAATGTACAAAAATAAAATGATTTGTTTAGTAATAGGCATACTTATCGGTTTTTCAACAATTCCAAGCATAAGTAGCGGTTACTTGCAAGAATCAAATAAGGAAACATCAACGCCGATAAATGTTTTTCAAACAAGACAAGAGAATAATATTGAATTTAATAACATAAATGAAAAGATTTCGGAATATTATGTAATGAATACGCGTTCTTATGAGGAGGTAATCGCTTCTGATCCGGAGAGTGTTACTGCAAAACCAACAGTA
The DNA here is from genome assembly GCA_046498165.1 of Thermoplasmatota archaeon. Classification (GTDB taxonomy): domain Archaea; phylum Thermoplasmatota; class E2; order DHVEG-1; family DHVEG-1; genus EX4572-165. Next base: position 4,891 of record JAWOBC010000159.1, on the reverse strand, counting down.
GCCTCTTTCCCCGAAGAATTTAGTTGGATAGATTTTGAAGGCAGCGATTGGACAACCTCTGTTAAAAGACAGAAATGTGGTGATTGTTGGTTATTTGGAGCGATCGGTTGTTTAGAAAGCATTATCAATATTCGTGAGGATTGCCCGGATCTTGATCCAGATCTTTCTGAACAATATGTTCTCTCCTGTTATCCTAAAGCGGGGAGTTGTCAAGGAGGTTGGTCATATCGGGCATTTGAATATATGCAGGATGATTCATGGGATGGCCGATACCATAATGGAGCCCTCTTAGAGCCTTGTTTTCGTTATGTTGGTATTGATTCAGATGGATGTGATTATACTAACTGCAATCATGATCCTGTTTATTGTTCTGAAAAATGTGAAGATTGGGAAAACTATCTTGTCCCGCTAAATGGATATAGTAGATGGTATCCCGATGGGTCTCAATCAGATATCAATAGAATAAAAAGTCAGATATATGAGGATGGCCCGCTTTGTACAAGCTTTCTTGCCACTGATGATTTTGGCAGATGGGTATCATCTCATCATAGTGCAGATGACTACTATCCTTTTACGTATCATACTGATCAAAGCAATCATTGTGTTATATTAGTGGGTTGGAAAGACGATCCTTCAATTGGTAATGGCGGATATTGGATTGTGAAAAATAGCTGGGGGAAATATTCAGGATATGATGGTTTTTTCAATATTGAGTATGGTACGCTTGGAATTGATAATGTTCAAATCACTAGTGTAGACTATGATCCTGAGAGTTATGATTGGGCGCCACGAGCTGATACTGGGGGGATTTATTATGGTTCTACCGGAGAGACTATTACGTTTGATGCAAGCGAGAGCTTTGATGCTGAAGATAATATTGTCTCATATCATTGGGATTTTGGTGATGGAACTACAAGCTCGAGCTGTGTCACAAGTCATTCCTATGTAGATAGAGGACTATATGAAGTAACCTTGACGGTAACAGATGAATCTGGAAACAGTGGCAGTCAAGAGACGAATGCACTTATTGATTTTTGGAAACCCGGTGATTCATGGACTTATGATATTACTATTGATTTTGATGTGCAGGGTATGATGACTGGGAATTTACATTTTAGTTTTGATGATTTTGTTTTAACAGTGAGCGATGAAACAACTGATGATTATATTCTTGATTTTACAGGAGATTTGACCGGTGAATTCACTTCAGCCGTTGATGTCTTTGAGTTTGGTGGAAAAATACCTCGATCAATTCCTATTGAAGGATCATTACACTTGAATAAACAAAAATTGACCATCAATGAACTATCATTACGTGCAGATGGAAGAATCTCGATTGGTAAATCTTCTTCATCACTTCTCAAATTACCCATTCCATTTGAAATGAACGCTGAAGTGAGTGTTGATGATGGATTAGAAATTATTCATCTCCCATTAAAAGAGTATAAAGAATTGGATATTGGACCAAAGGAAATGGATATTACTGGTGAGTTTTCATCATTTTGGTTTAAATTCCTTAACGTTATCAATAAACTGTCAGGACAATCACTGTTACCACCGTCTATTGGTGAATTGCTACCGGTGATTGATTTTTCAGAGATGTTTCAGGATTTTTCATCAAGACAATATCCTTATCTTTGTACTTATGAAGGTGATAGAACCGTGGAAGCTGGCACATTTGATACGTACAAAATATTTGTTGAAACAGCCTATACTGATTCATTTGGATGTAATTACTATTTCACTCCAGAAATAAATAATATCGTTCTTATCGAAGCTGAATTTGATGAACATGTTCTTTCATTTGTCTCTTTTTCTGGTGCTATTCATGCCGAACTACAATCATATAATTTCGCCTGAATAATCTACTATCCTATCCGATGGTTTTAGAATTGAAAAAAATCGGATTATCTACTAAAAAATAGATGGAGTTTCTTTGGTTAAACCAAATTTACTTCATCTTATCTTTTTTATCTTTTTTCAGATTGCTTTTTAACCACTATTGTTCGGTAATTCTTCAAATTCTCCGGTGATTTTGTTTTTTCTCACATTATCATACGCAAAATATTTCCCGTTCATAGCGATATATACTCCCCGTGGAAGAGCTTGCACAAAGGCAAGGGCACTACCAAGATTGAATAATCCATCTGAGCTTCCGAAGGCATAGGGAATGAGTGCACCGGTGAGAACAATGGTTTTATCGGTAAGATGTTCTCCGAGGTATTGAGCGGTTTTTGCCATAGTGTCGGTTCCATGGGTGATGACGATTTTATCCTCATTTGAGTTTTTACATTTTTCAAGAATGATTCCTCGATGGTAATCAGTCATTTCAAGACTGTCTATCATCATCAGTGTCCGGATTTTTATTTCTGTTTTACAGCGAGCTAGTTTCAGCATTTCATGAACATGGGTATTTTTAAAAATGAGTTCACCAGTGAGTTCCATGTATTCTTTATCAAATGTACCACCAGTAACGAGTATTTTCACAGTCATTGCTGTTCACCTGTTGTGTATCAGGAAAAAACCAGCTGTATTTAAATATTGTTTGAAAAAAAGCATTCCGTTTGCAGCATACTGTTTTTTTTCTACAAGAACCATATGTAAAAATATTATTATAAAGAAATTATATTTTATTACTGATCGAGGTATGAGCAAAAATAAGATGTTGTGTTTTTTCATAATCATGCTTCTTCTTTTATCAAGTGCTCACCTCCTTTTCGCTCAGCCTTGTTCTAAATCAAATAATAAGATGAATCGGTCACCAACGTTAAAGGAGAGTGATTGGTATCTTCAACCTCAAATCTATGATATGACCGCAATCAAATATTCGGATACAGATACAAAAACCAGATTTTCAGGTTGATACCGTTCAACTCTATTATATGGATGGATCTTCAGTAAACATAACACCGGATATCAGTGAATCATCCATTCAGTTCACTATTCCACGGTTAAAGGATTGCGTGGTAGCCGTTATTGAATAGATTTGCTCTTTTTACATTTTTTATCTGGTATTTGTTTAGCTAATCCGTTGTTCTCCTTGATAAAATAGAAAAATCCTTCAGCTATGAATTCATTACATCCCAATTGGATGGATGGGATGCAGGATTGGCCTGTAAAGGCCAAACAGCGTATTCATACGCTTGAAGAAAAAAATCAGGTTCTTCTAAAGGAAAATCAACAACTCAAAGAATTGTTATCTGATTTTGAAAAACGATTGAACACACTTGAACAAGAAAACAGTGAACTAAAACAGAAAATAACGAAACTTGAAAACAAACTTCGAACGTACGAAAATCCACATACACCTTCATCTCAACAACGATTCAAAAAACGAACCAGCAAAAAACATCATGGAAAACGTGGTGCACCAAAAGGACATCATGGTGCTACTCGAAAAACACCGAAACCAGATGAAATCATCCCAGTTACCACGAACATGTGTCCCTGTTGTGGACAACAACCTGGTGATGCAACATCAATGGAAACCATGACCATTGAAGATTTACCACCACCGCAAAAAGCCATAATTAAACAATATGAACTTCATAAATACACCTGTCAACACTGCGGGCATCAGTTCACCATGACTCATGAGGATTGCCCGCAGCAAGGAAGATTTGGTGTTCACACGCTTAGTTATGTGACCATGCTTCGATTTCACCTTCGAGGTGTCTATCGGAAAATACAGGATTTTCTCTATCATCTTTGTGATTTCTCCATTAGTGTCAAAGGAATTAATGATGTTCTCCTCCGAGTTGGAGAAGCTTGTAAACAAGAATTCTACCGGATAAAACAACGTGTTCGCTCTGCACGGTGGAGACATATGGATGAAACCAAGTCACCAGTGAACGGTGAGAACTATTGGTTATGGATCTTCCGAACAGATCTCGATGATGCACTGGTTGTCATTCGTGATTCCCGTGGTAGCAATGTCGTAAAAGAGATCCTTGGAACAGATTGTTCTGGCGTTAATGTTATTGATGGATGGAGTGCATATAATCATCTTGAACATGTGCAGCGATGTTGGGCACATCTTCTTAGAGAAGTGGATAGTAACAAAGATGTCTCTGAAGAAGGAAAGCGGTTATCAGAAGAGATTCATAAAAAGTTTCGAATGTTGAAAGAATTTCTGGGAAAAGATCCACCAATGCATGAACGAAAAAAGCAGAAACAAGAATGGGATGAAGAGCTTTCGGATCTTGTGGAAGAGTATGAAGGATTTCTTCATACAAAGCCTCTGGTCACCTATTTGAAAAATGGGTTAGGATGTTGGTATACCTGTTTGTTGTATCCAGGGATGCCACCGACGAATAATCTTGGTGAACAAGCAATACGTGAGCATGTGATCATGCGGAAGATCATTGGATCATTTCGTTCTGAGAAAGGATCTGAGTATTATCAGTATATTGCCTCCATGTTTGCCACATGGAGGTTCCAAGGAAAAAACATCTTGGAAGAATTAGAAAAACTGTTACGAAAGGAACTCTGCTTATCTTAAGCTAAACAAATACCTACTGATAAATATTTGCATTTTTTTTTAAAAAATATGGTTTTGTAAATAGTCAATAAATATAATTATCTTCTTTAAGGATGGCTGTTAACTGATATATTTCCCCGGAAAATTGCTGAATTAAAGTTTCAGACTCTTTTTAACAGTACTTTGGAAACTAGATTTTTTTCCTATTCAATTATATATATTTCGATGAGGGGATAAAAAAATGTAAATTTCATCACGTTGAACAGATGCATTAAACATGGTTTTTTTCTTCAACAAACACTATTTTTAAAAATATTTATCAATAAGAGATACACTTGTTACAATATTTGTATTTGTTTAGCTTAAGATAAGCAGAGTTCCTTTCGTAACAGTTTTTCTAATTCTTCCAAG
>JAWOBC010000166.1:0-5051 GCA_046498165.1 Thermoplasmatota archaeon | reverse complement strand
TCCTATTCGTTTACCCATGATGTATAAGCAATCACTGAATTCTTTTTCCATTTGTTTTATTTGATCCCGTATTTTTTTATAGGGATGATAAACCACATGGGTATAGTAAGAGACTCCTAGTACAAATCCCCAAATGATGAACAAAGTTAAGGGAACCCATTCATTGATAGCAGCAAACACGGTAAATGAGGTAGACATCCCTCCTGATCCTGATATATTATCTGATAAAAAGGGAAAAAGTAGACTGCTAAATCCTATTAAACTAATACTCGCTCCTAAGAGGATACTGATGAATAATTGTTTTTGTTTATTGATTGTAGCTATTTCTGGATGATTGTTTGGGATATGTGGTGGATTAAACGTAGCTGGCCGCATCAATAATATTTTTCTCATGTAGAGAAAAAGGATGAGAGGAAGAATAATATCATAAAGAAAAAACATTTGAAAAATGGTGATTTGCAGGCCAATAAGCCCAGCTGCAGGAAGCATAGCAATCACGGCCAGTGGGATCATGATACCAATGGAGTAGATGATCAATGTTGGTTGATGAAGTTTCGAGGCAAACTTCTGCATTTGCTCTCGTGTTCCTTCTAGTCCTACATCTAATGCTTTGTTGAGGGTTATTTCTCGTTGTGCTTCCATGGATTCATGAACTGAACTTCGGATGAGATGCAGGGATCGTTTGAAATGATCGCTCCATGATCCCCATTGATTTGCAAACTGGGTTAAGGCATCATCAATACCATGGTATATTCGTATTTGCATGTCCCAGAGCATTTTTCGAAGGTCCTTGACAAGAGATGTTGATGATTCCATGGCGGCAAAGTTGACACTGTTTTCAAGATTAGGGACAAGTTTAAGATACATAACCAGATAACTGAGTACTTCAGGGATATCACCTAGGGAATGGATTTTTTTGTATTGCACAAATGTCTTGGGATAGGATGCGATGAGATTTAACATGATGAATGGGAGAAGAAGCGTGGTAAGAAGCATTAAAGCCATGGTAAACAGATCAATGATTACTCCTGCAGCATAATACAATAGAATAATGCTGATGTCTAGGAGTATCATACCTAGAAACGTTAAGAGAGCAGCGGCATAGGAAAAGATGAGTATTTCTCTTGGGTTTAGTTGGAGTCCGGAGAATCGTAATGCATCTAAATAAGAAGGAGTAACATATCGATTTATTTTTGTTTTGCTTTGTTCATTTTTAGGGAGCAGCCATGAACAGGTGCTGCTGATTTTTTTCCCGAGTGTTTCATACCATGAGCTAGTGGTGTTCATTATGTTTTTCTTCCCATGTACTCTTGAAACCAGTCATCCCATTGTTTTTTCACAAAATCATAGTGAACGGTTCCATGTTTGACTTTACTTATCTCCAAAAACTGCCAGAACTGATTGTTTGCATCTGTTACTGACTCAGCTTCCAAAAGTATTGGCTGTTTCTTTCCGGCCTCAGCGATTTTTTTCTTGATATTTGCGCGGAGATGAATGTTTTGTATTGCTTTTTCAATGCTGATATTCCATTTTTTGGCGATATGTTGAATCAGTTCTGATTGACCCATTGAAAAAAGATCAGTGGAACAGATGTTGTCTTGACTGCTATCATAGCTCATCAAATCGTTGAAGACTTTTTCAGAAGATGGTGTTTGCTGCCAATCTGATTTGGTGATTTCTGAGATTTGCAGCAATCTTCGTTTCCGGTCGAGTCCGCCTTCTACACGTATTGGGGCAGCAATTGCTACGGCATCAACGGCTTTAAATGAAGTTGGTGGAACACCGATATCATAAACAATGCGTTCATAGACATCTTGTGTGGTAGCGCCATGAATAGTGCCCATGATCAGATTTCCAGCTGCACCGACTCTCATTGCTTCAAAGAGAACTTTTGCTTCTACGCCTCTTACTTCTCCCAGGATGAGCACTGATTCTCCTAATCGGAGAGCGGTGCGCAATGCATCAGTTGGTTGCATTTCGGTTGAAAGTGATCCTGATGAAATCGATCTGGTGAGTAATGATTGTATTTTGTATCCCTGCTGTTGTAGTGTTTCCACAGGGATTTCTGCGGTGTCTTCAATGGTGAGAATGCGGTATCGTTGCGGTATTTCTAAGAGGAGGGCACTTAACAGTGAGGTTTTACCTGCACCTCTGCTGCCTGCGATAAGAATTGATGCTTGTCCATCAACGAGAAAACTAAGGAGGCCTGCTGCTTCAGCAGAGATCATCTTATTTACAATGAATTGGGGGAGGGTCCAGGGTTTTTGCCGGTGACGACGCAAGGCAAACGCGATTCCTTTTGGTGTTAATGGGTTGCTAATTGCTGCTACTCGGGTGTGAAATTGATGGAGATCCATATCTAGCACTGGTGCAGCTTCGGAGAAGGCTCGTCCACTTTCCGCTCGGAATCGTGAGGAGAGTGCTTCTATGTCATCTGGTGAAAGAAAAACATTTGATGTATGTTCTTCCCCATTGATTACGAGGTGAAGCGGATTGTTTGTTACTGGTGCGTTGACATAGATGTCTTGAATTTGGTTATCTTCTAAAACATCTTCAAGAATACCTAGGCCTGCGGTATATTTTGCAAAAATAGTGGCTAATTGATTGATTTCTTTACTGTTGAGCGTTATGGATGTTTCCTTGATGATTTGAGCAATGGTTTTTTTAGCAAAGCGTTTAAAATATTCCCGAGTGTTTTCCTGATTTATGAAGGACGAATCCTCTGGTCGATGATGAGAGAGTCGCTGACGGATTTTTTCAAGGAGCAAGAGATGTTGTTTGGAAAGTTGGTATTCTGTCGGAACAATGAAATACATTTTTTCAGGGCGATGCTTCATGGTATAGATGGTGACGGTGCTAGGTTGATTGTTTTCTTTGTTAATGGTATATGAATCATAGAAGACTGCCTCAGCTGGAGGGTTGAGTTGGATAAATGAATCAATAAATCCTGGTCGGATGTAGGGTCTGATATATTGAATGTAAAATGTTTCCTTTGTCGGTAGTTCAGTTGGTATTCTTTTAAGAAATGTTGCTTTGTGGAGAAGTTTTTGTATTTCCTCTTTTTCTTTTTGGTTTTGTAATGAATTATTTTTTAGCCATTGGGTGAGATTGATGCTTTGTTGGTATGGGTCGGATTCTTGAGTTGAGAAAAGTTCGTTATAATAATTCGGTTGTGTTTCTTGTGTTTTTTTGTTTTGTTTGATGGTTGGGTTTTTTGTTTTTATGGTTTGTGCCATAGTGATGTCATCGGCAAAGCTGGCGAGTTCTTTGAGGATTTGTAATGATTCACCTTGGAATACTTGGATGAGTGCATGGTTGAGGATGAGTTTTTGTGTTTGGGGTTTTTGTTGTAAAAGTGATATAATGTTTTTTCGGCAGGTGGTATGTGCAATAGAGGCATTTCCCTTGGTGCATGATCTGCAATTTATTTTGATGGTGAATGTGCTAGGTTTTTTCACGATTTGATGTGGACAGCCATTGTTCTGCATCACACCCCTAAAATAAATAGTAAAATATATAATTATGCCAATATATAGCCGGGTCTGATGCTGGAGACCAAAAAATGATAGGGGAAAACACAAATAAGAAACAAATTCTTTCTCAAAAATCATATATCTTAGGTAGATGCGATCAGAAACCGGATGCAGCATTGTATATTGGTAACTTTCATGCATTGGATTCCTCTCTAGGTTCATCTGTTTTTATGGATGTGCGTCATCCACATGTTTGTTTGATTTGTGGAAAAAGAGGGTATGGAAAATCATATACTATGGGGGTTTTAGTCGAGGAAATCGCCAAACAGAAACCCTCCGTTAGAAAAAATCTTAGTATTATTCTTGTTGATACCCTTGGAATTTTTTGGACGCTTTCTTTTCCAAACAAACAACAAGAAACTCTGGTCAATCAATGGGGATTTTCCATAAAAGGATTCGATATTCAATTGTTCACTTGCTCAAAAGATCATATGATTAAAAATGCTAACAAACGAGTGCACATAAAAAAACTTTTAATCAGAACCGCAGATCTTTCTCCGCTTCATTGGTGTCAACTGTTTGATATTAAACCTACAAATACCATTAGCATTGTGATTGCAAAGGCAGTGCTGCATCTTCAGAAAAAACAAGAGGAATATACCATTAATGATATAATAAATCAGATTAAAAATGATGAATCGGTGGATGGTATTTCCAAAACTGCTGCTGAAAATTTGCTTACTATGGCGGAATCATGGAGTATTTTTTCGAAAATAGGTGTGGATATAACAAATTTGTTAAATAATAAAACCATTAATATCATTGATTTAAGTGGGATTGATAATGATTATTTAAAAACTATTATCACTAGTATTATCGCTGATAAACTATTTAATAGAAGAGTTGATGCACGAAAAATTACTGAGCTTAATAACATGAAGCTATCTCATGAAAAAAATGATACTCCCTTGGTTTGGTTAGCAATTGATGAAGCACAACTCTTTCTTCCAAGAAACAAGGAATTTTTAAGTAAGACTATTTTAAAAGACCGCTGGATGAGACAGGGTAGACAGCCTGGTCTTTCCCTTATTCTTGCCACGCAGAAACCAAGTCTCATTGATCCTGAGGTTTTTTCTCATTCAGATCTCATTTTCTGCCATCGGTTAACTGCAGGAGAGGATATGCAATCATTAAAACAAATCCATCCGACCTATATGTCTGGTGATATGAAAGCTCAAATAGCAAAACTAGGTTCAGAAAAGGGTGTTGCTTTAGTTATCGATGATACTCAGGAATTTGTCAATGTTATAAAGATTAGACCACGGCAGAGCTGGCATGGAGGTGGAGAACCATCGGTCTTGGATTTCTCCTAGTAATGTTGGTGTGTTTTATGGTGTCAATTTTAGGGTTATATATATGATTTCAATGAACTCTGATGCAGCGGAATTGATTCCTGTTCGTCTTATCATGAGTGTGGTGATTATTGGTGTTATATCAGTTCTTTTTACTTCTGGCATGCTCATGCTATATAATCAAACAAGTAATCATCAACTCGGACAGCAAATCAATGACTTTGAG
>JAWOBC010000129.1:0-3126 GCA_046498165.1 Thermoplasmatota archaeon | reverse complement strand
AGACTCATGGGATACAATTTTTCAAAAAGAGCATCATCTCGATGCCAAAACGTGTTATAAAGTGGCGAAATAGATGAATCCATCCAGGTATCAAACACATCTTCACAACCCGATAAAGTTCCACCACATTTCGGACATGTCTTTACTGGTGGATCAGCAATGGTTGGATCTACATAACAATCCTCTATTCGCGCTAATACCACTTCTTCACAGTTAGTACATTCCCATAAGGGAATTGGGGTTGCAAAATATCGTTGTCTACTAATCACCCAGTCCCATTCAAGGCTATTGACCCATTCTTCTAACCGGATTTTCATAAACTCTGGAAACCAGTTCATTTCATCGCTTTTCTGCAACACCAGATCCTTGAACTCAGTGGTTTTTAAAAACCATTGTTCCGCATTAATAAACTCCACGGGTGTTTTACATCGCCAACAAACACCAACATTTTGATCAAGATCTTTTTGACTGATCAACAACTGTTGGTTTCTCATATCATTGATAATCGTCTTTCTTGCATCAGTAATTTTCATACCCTGATATGGACCACAAATCTCAGTCATTTTTCCTTCTTCATCAATGCTCATCTCTAAGGGTAAATGATACTTAAACACCCAGTTGAGATCCTCTTTATCACCAACGGTACAGATCATCACCATGCCTGTTCCAAACTCAGGATCTACAGCATCATCCTCAACGATTTTTACTTCTTTGTCAAACATTGGAACGATGACGATTTGATCAACCAACCAAGGAGCTTTTTCATCAGTTGGATGAACAGCCACAATTTGACAGGAGGGTAGCATCTCTGGTCTAGTGGTCGCAATTTCAATATATGTTCCTTTTTCGTCTTTACCGATGCCATGATATTTGAGTATTTGATCAGATGGTGTTTCTTTAAAATAAAATTTGATGGTGTTCAGCTTTGTTTTATTATCTTTGTAGGTGACCTCTGCATCGGCCATAGCGGTCATACAGCGTGGGCACCAGTTAACCGGAAACTCTCCTTTATAGATCAATCCTTTTTTGTAAAGTTCGATGAAGGAGATTTGAGTGATCCGACGGTAATATTCAGCATCAGTCTGATAATAGATACTTGGATCCATGCTTTCTCCAAGCAGGGCAAATTGCTCCGTCATGATTTTGATGTTTTTTTCAGCGAAAGCTGAGCAGAGTTTTGTGAATTCATGCCTGTCGATATCTTTTCTGGTAATGTTTTTCTGTCGTTCAACTCGTTCTTCGATAGGGATGCCATTGACATCAAAACAGAGGGGGAAAAAAACATTAAACCCTTTCATTCGTTTGTAACGGGCGGTAAAATCAATATGAGTATAATGAACGGCATGACCGGCATGCAGTGGACCTGATGCGTATCGGGGAGGAACATCTATTGAATAAGGTTTTTTATCACTTTTGATATTAAATTCATAGATTTTTTCCTCTTTCCAGTATTTCTGCCATTTCGCTTCGATTTCTTTTTGGTTATATGTTTTGGCCATGATGTTATAGCTCCAGTGATTACCAGGATTTTGATTATAGCAAGCAAAGCCTTTCTCCTTATAAAAATTTGCTTTCTATTTTTTATTTTACCCAAAAGCTTCTATTCGTTAATTAACGAAGTCAAAATCGACATATTTATATATGATGTTTTCCACACTTATTATCCATGTGCAACGTAATAGATGACTATCGGACTAAAGATCTTTCCAGGATCTGGAAAAAAATAGAAGGATACTACTAAACAAATCCTTTTTCTTTCTCCCTTTTTTTTCAGCCATATTGAATTTTTCCCCCTTTTTTGCTCTTAACTGATACATTTTATAATCTTTCAATTCAACTCATAATCAACTATTTTATAAAAAAGTTTAATATTCCTTTAGATCATAAGGCCTTTATCAATCAACTGCTTAAAAGAAACGGGTTACAACGATGAAGGGCTTTAAGGATTGAAATGTTTTAAGTGATACAAATGCCAGATTTTTCTAAGATACGTAAGGATTTCGCGCTTCAATATACTGATGAAAGCATCTTTATGCTCAACGAAAAAGGAAAAATATTGCATACCACCTCAGATGTAAAACGAATCTGTGGTCTCAAAAAAGAAACAATCCTTCAAAAAACATTTCCATCAATCGTCCGAAAGGAAGATAAAAAAATCATAACAAAATTTCTAACGGACTTAACTAAAAAACCAAAAGCAAAAAACACTATCACTTTCCAGATACCAACAAAGAAAGAAGCAACTCACTATTTTCAACTAAGAGCAATCAACCTTCTTTCAGAACCCGGTGTTAACCTTATCATTGCATATGTAAGAAATATCACTACACAAAAACAAATTGAACAAGATCTCCATAGAAAAAACAAGGAATTCAAGGAACTTCTTGATTTTCATCAAATAATAACAGATAATACCATCGATGTCATCTTTCAAGTCACTCTCTCTGGAACATATACATTTATGAACAAAGCCAGCAAACGAATCGCTGGATATGATCCAGCGGAGATGATTGGGAAAAAATGGATGAGCTTTGTTCCAAAAAAAGAATTACCAAAATATCTCGGGAAAGTAAAGGAACTGCTTAAAGGAAAAAAAATCGATGATTTTCAAACCTTTGTCATTCACAAAGAAGGATATCTTGTCCCTGTTGAATTCTCCGGTAGTATCATCAAAAAAAATGATAAAACATATATTACTGGTGTGATGCGGGATCTTTCAAAACGAATGGATTCTAAAAGAGAACTTGAAGATCTAGCAAGAGCCTTAGAAAAACAAGCTAAAGCAAAAACAAAGGAACTACAAAAAAGTGAAATGAAATATCGCCGACTTATCGAAAATGCTAATGAAGCAATCATTGTCGCTCAACAAAATTTTATTCAATTTGCTAATCCAAACGCAATCAATCTTTTTGGCTATTCAGAAAAGGAACTTTTTGCAAAACCATTTATCGACTTCATACACCCTGAAGACAAAGATCTTGTGTTAAAACGATATAAACAACGTATCGAAGGAAAACTTCCACCTTCAAGATATGAGTTTCGTATTATGGATAAACAAAACAATGTTCATTGGGTTGAAATAAGTGCGGTTAAATTTGAATGGAATGGCAAACCAGCCACCTTGAA
>JAWOBC010000152.1:0-2653 GCA_046498165.1 Thermoplasmatota archaeon | reverse complement strand
AACACGTATTAGAACGTGTAAAGGTGTGTTAACATGAATAATGGAAAAACAATAGGTATGATCCTCTTCTTTGGAGGAATATTGCTCCTCATCGGCTACGGAATCATCCAAGGATTCAATGAAATCATGGAATCCCTCAACTTGATTTCAGGATTCCTCATCGGCATCATAATCATTGGATTCCTCACTCTCCTAATAGCCATCATCCTAGAGCAAAAAAAAGATACAACAGAAAACATGAAAAAAATCAAAAAGGAGGATTTGAAACCATGATAATTGTAAACACTGATTTTATCCCAGGAAAAGAGATCAAAGAAACACTTGATCTTGTCCGAGGAAACACCATTCAAGCAAAAAGCATCGGAAAAGACATCAAAGCAGGATTCCGCCATATGGCTGGTGGAGAAATCAAAGAATACACCACCATGCTTGCTGAATCAAGAGAAATCGCTTTGCAACGAATGAAAGAAAAAGCAGAAAAAATAGGTGCAGACGCCGTTATAAACGTCCGATTCATGACCTCAGCAATGATGGGTGGAGCTGCAGAAATACTTGCATATGGAACCGCAGTAAAACTCAAATAAACAAAATAATGCTACACTATGAACATCATTTTACTCATTGTCGGCCTCATTATACTCTTAATTGGAATCGGCTCATTTATTAATCCTAACATAGCCCGATGGATAAATCTTCCAGGAACAAAGCAAATCAAAGCAATTGCGGCAACAATAATCGGCATTATCATGATCATTCTAAGTTTTACCATATGAAAAAATAGGAGGAAAATCAATCATGTTGAAACAAAAACCATTCAAATCAATACTACTATTGACCGTTATCATCTCAATTATGATAAGTGGCTGCACAGAGCAAAAAAAAGAAACACAACCACCAGAGGAACAACTCACAATGGAAGAAAAAGCTAGAATATACGTTGAAAACCTTAGCAATGAAAACTATAACCCTCTTTACATGAATTTTACTGAAGAAGTCACATCACAATTCTCTTTTGAAGATTTACAACTCACCTGGGAATCACTCATCAGCAACTATGGAACATTTGAAGAAATCATCAAAATCACAAAGAAAACAGAACAAGGATATGATGTCATCTATGTCACCTGCTCTTTTTCAACACTTGGCAACCTCGATATCAGATTTGTATTTAATGAACAACAATTGATCGCGGGATTCCAATTTGTTCCCACCCAAACAACTGAAACATATAGCTCACCAGACTATGTCAACCAATCAGCATTCTCAGAGGAAAACATCACCATCGGAGAAACACCGTGGAAGCTTCCTGGAACACTTTCAATACCCAATGGATCAGGACCATATCCAGCGATCATCCTCGTACATGGTTCAGGACCAAATGACCGTGATGAAACCATTGGACCAAATAAACCATTCAAGGATATCGCTCAAGGCCTTGCAGCAAAGGGAATCATAGTGCTTCGTTATGATAAAAGAACCAATGTCTACCCAGAAGCATCGGCAAATCTCACGAATTTAACACCACAAGAAGAAGTAATTACCGATGCACTTGCAGGGATAACTTTTTTACAGCAATATTCAGCAGCTAATATCTCAGCAGTCTTTCTCCTCGGCCACAGCCTTGGAGCAATGATGGCACCAGAAATCGCCCGGCAAAGTAATTCCCTACAGGCAATCATCATGCTTGCTGCACCAGCGCGATCCTTTGAAGATCTCTACCTGGCACAATACCAGTATCTTGCCTCCCTTGACGGCATCATCGATGAAACCGAACGACAACAGATTGATGCCGTAAATCAGTCAGTTCAACAAATAAAAACCTTAAACATCAGTAACAATGAAACCGTGTTAAACGCTCCCCTTTCTTACTGGGAATATCTTTCCACCTACAATCCAATCTCTGTTACTCAAAACCTTAGCATCCCTGTTCTCATATTGCAAGGAGAAAGAGATTATCAGGTCACCTACGAAGACGATTTTCTTATCTGGAAACAAACATTTCAAAACAAAAGCATGGTGAGCCTGCAAAGCTATGAAACACTTAATCATTTATTCATATCGGGATCTGGACCTCCCACAAACACGGAATATGTAACACCTGGAAACGTTGATCAAGAAGTAATAACAGATCTTGCTTCATGGATTCAAAATCATATTAATGAGGATTGAAAAAAGACTATGAAAAAAGTAACCATCACCCTCGATGAACACATATGGAAATGGTGGAAAGATAATCCATGGATCAATCTTTCACAACTCGCAGAAAGAGAACTGAGAAGACTAAAAGCACTGGAAGAACGAGTGCTGGGCACCTGCCCAGAATGTGGCAGTGAAAAACTAAAATTCAATGGAAAAACATACCACTGTGCCCAATGTGGTTTCAAATACAAATAAAAAAAAGGTGAAAAAAACTATGAAATACTGCCCTCGCTGTGGATCATCTAACATTGAATGGGTGCTTCCACAGGATTGGTCAAAATGGGAATGTAAAAACTGTGGATACATTGGACCCGTCATCATTGAAGATGGAAAAATCGGCGAACAAATAAAAAAAGATTACAAAAAACATCAATTCAAAGAAAAAAAGGAGGAAAAATAATATGATGGTTGCCACAACAGAACATATTCCAAATAGAGAAGCAAAAGAAGTCCT
>JAWOBC010000149.1:0-25017 GCA_046498165.1 Thermoplasmatota archaeon | reverse complement strand
TCTTTGGGATAACCAAGAGGGGTATAGGCAATGATCCGTATGCGAGGAGGGATTTGCAGTATTGTTTTGAGTTTTTCTTCATCAAATGATCCAACCCAGCACGTACCAAGACCTTTATCAGTGGCTGCAAGCACGATATGTTCCATAGCTATAGCGACATCAACGGTATAATAAGAGATATTGTTGTTGATTCCGCTTTCATGAGGATCAGCACAGGCGATGATAAGAGCTGGTGCTTGTTTCACCCAGCGGTTGATAAGACTGGTTTTAGCGATTTCTTCAATAAGAACTGTTTTGTTCACAATGATAAAATGCCAGCATTGTTTGTTCATCCATGATGGTGCCTGTTGGGCAGCCTTTAATATAAAAGTAAGTGTCTCATTGGGTATTGGTGTTGATTGATATGATCGAATGCTTTTTCTTTTGTTGATAACGGTTTGAAATTCCATCTGAAATCACCTATCTTTTGATAGTGCGTTAAGGTTGATAAAAATTCTCTTTTTGATAAAAAAGAATGAAAAAAAGATGAGAAAGGAAAAATGATAAATTTTTTTTAGCAGCGATGTTGGTCATTTTTTACCGTTTTTTTTCCATGAACTGCCATGTTTTGGGTGGAACGTTCAAAGATTGAATCTGGTTTTCGATGATGAAGGACATTGTTGAGTTCATCGTTGAGACCTTGATGTTCATTGGAATCTATTCTTATAGTAGGAGTGTTTTGATCAACAAGGGTGCTGTTCTGCAGATGATCTGTGATGTGTTGATCCTGTTTTTGTTCAAGACATTTCTGAAGAAAACTGATATCTTGAATTCGTTGTTGCACATCCGTGGTGACCGATGTTGGTGATTCAGTTGCTTGTTTGCAAAGGGAATGTTGAAGCCGATCAAGGACTTCAGTTTGTTGAATAAATGCGGTTTGTTTCTCTGTTAACTGATTACTGAGATGTTCAATGATTTGATTTCGTGATGATATCTCATGATGAAGCGTTTCAATTTCTTCAGTGAGAAGAACAATGTTTCTTTGTGCTTCCTGGATAATATCTGCATCAACTGATGGTTTTTGTTGATGATGAGCAAGGTGATCATTGAGTTGTTCGATGACATCTGCTCGTTTCATAAAATCCATTTGTTTTTGAGTAAGCTGATGGGTTAAATCATGAATGATATGGTTTCTTTTGGATATATCTTCATGTAAGGATTGTATTTGATGATGAAGAAGATGAATGGTTTCTTTTGCATCAATAAGATCTGGGAGATGATTATTTTCTGATGGAACCATATTTCCTTCTTTAGCAAGCCATCCGATGGCTTGATGAAGTTCTTCTTGGGTGAATGTAGTAAGGTTTTTTAACACACTGGCATCATGGGTTACATTTTGTATCACGGTGAAGAGTTGTCCAGCTTTTGTGCCCACGGTTTCGGTGAGATTGGTTTCATCTAAACAATAAAAAGCACCATCTTTTTTGATTTTGTTTTCTCGAGCTAACCAGCCAATAGCAGCATCTAGCTGATGTTCAGCGAGTTGAGTTCGCATTAAAAGTTGATGTTTTGTTAAGGAATGGGCTTCATGCAGGCTCTTCCATACTTTCCCAGCATCTAATCCTATGGCTTCCTCATCCATATCGTACATCCTCATCATACATAAAGAATGATGTAGCACTTATACTTTTCCATATTTTTCTGCTTTTACGTGAGTTAATCTGATACGGGTTGCTTAGAGGATGCGTAGGTTGAGTTGTTTTGCATACTGAACTGCTTTGTTTTCTTCTTTGTTGGTTATGCATCTGTTTATGTTTGACCGTTGTTCTGCTTGGTAGACTGGTTGGTATTGATTCATAAGATTGATGGGGATTTGAGGTAGATATTTATTGACAAATGAAAGAATGGGTTTGGTGCAGCAGTCTATGTGATTTGGTAGAAGGAGATGTCTGATGAGTATTTCAGATTTGTTTGCTGCGAGAAGATGATTCCGTTTTACAATGTTAAAATAGTGAGATATTTTTGCGAGTTGTTGTGCACAGTGATTGTTTCCAAATTTGAAATCAGTAAGATAGATATCGATGATTCCATCAAGGAGTTTCATGGTTTCTATTGAGCAGTACATATTTGAATTCCAGAGAACGGGTAGATTTGTTGAGCAGTGTTGAAGTGTTTTGAGGATGTATAATAGATGTGGGGTGGGTTCGCCACCGACTAGGTTTATGTTTGTTGCATCCGATTGACCTTGTTTTTCTATCAATGATGCCATTTGTTCTATGGGAATATGCTGTCCGGTTTGATGTTGGCTGATATCATGGTTTTGACAGAACATACAACTGAGATTACAGCCACTGAAAAAAATGGTATATGATGGAGTAAGAATTGATTCTTCTCCATGGTGAAGAAAAGCAGAAGCAATATGGGAGGTGGAAACCCTGCAGCGGCCTGTGCTTTCATTGCGGTTGATGCCGCATCGATGTTCACAAAAAATGCAGTGCTGGAATAGTTTTTCAGCAATAGTGATTTTTAAATCTAGAAGAGACGTTGTTGCTTTGCTTTCTTTTAGATGTTGTTGTTTGAGAGCAGTATCATGAATGTTCCATAATGTTTCAATATCATCCTGATCATCAAAGGGGATGGGGATGTGTTGACATCTGAGATAGTTGGCATCTCGTTTGTTATCTTGAATCGCGTAATAGTGTGGATACCATTTCAGGGTTGATTCCATAGATTTAGTTAAAATAATGATTAGCTATATTAAATTCATGCTGGTGGATCAAGGTTAAAAAAACCTTTTTTAGTGAGGAGGTGATAAGTAGATATGATGATGCTTTCTAAAAAAACAGCACTGATTACTGGTGCATCTCGTGGGATTGGTAGAGGAATTGCTCACTTATTTGCTGAGCATGGTTGTTTTGTTGGCATTAATTTTTTGAAAGATGTACCTGCAGCAAGGAAAACAGAACAAATTGTTAAAAAAACAAGTGATGGTTTGCTTCTTCAGGGTGATGTTTCTGATAAGCAGGCGGTGAAATCCATGGTGGATCAATTGGTTGATGAGCGGGGCTCAATTGATATTTTGGTTCATAATGCTGGTATGTATCAACGTCATCAGTTCAATGAGATTTCTGCTTCTGAATGGAAAAGATTGTTAGAAGTAAATCTTTCTTCGGGGTATTATCTCTGTCAGCAGGTATTACCGTTTATGAACAACGGAGGTAAGATTATTTTTATTTCTTCCCAGTTAGCATTCAAGGGTTCTTCTCATGGAGCGGATTATGCAACATCTAAAGCAGGAATGTTAGGATTAATGAAGAGTCTTGCCTTGGAATTAGCTGATATTCCTATTTATGTTAATGCAGTGGCACCGGGAACAATCGATACTGATATTATTGCTGATTACACTTTAGAGATGCGGAAGAAAAGGGAAAAGCAGATTCCATTGGGACGATTGGGAACTGCGGAGGATATTGCAAAGACGTGTTTGTTTTTTGCTTCTGATTTATCAGATTATGTTACTGGTGAAACCTTACAGGTGAATGGTGGATTATATATCCATTAACAAGATTGATAAAATGACCTGCTGCTGATCTTTTTGGTATTGAGCTGCTGAGCAAGGCTTTTTTTATTATAGCGCTATTATCGTTGTGTTGGTTACGTGCGATGAAAAAAAGAAAGACCTCTTCATGGCGGAAACTTGCGATCTCTATTTATGGTCCACCAAAAGATGGTAAAGTGTATGGAACCTATGAGATTGATGCTTCAGCGATGCTTTCCTATATTGCTGAGAAGAAAGAACAGGGTATTCCTATGACCGTGACGAATGTGGTTACTGCTGCGGTGTCACGAGCAATGTTTTTTGATGTTTCAGAGATGAATTGTTTTGTTCGTCGGGGAAAACTGGTGCAACGTGAGCATGTGGATGTGTTTATTGCGGTGGCTCAAAAGGGAAAAAATGTGAGTGCAATTATTATTCCTAAAGCAGAGGAAAAAACGGCAACAGAGATTGCTAAATATCAACGAAAGAAACTTGATCAGACGTATAGTGGAAAAAAGAAATCTTTTGCAATCAAGGATTCTCTGGGAAAAATACCTTGGCCGTTTCGGAATTTGGTGGTGAGATTTATCAAATGGTGGATTTTTGATAATGGGTTTTGGTTTCCCTTTGTGAAAATTGGTCGTGATCCATTTGGAAGTCTTTCTATTTCTAATATTGGAACCTTTGGTTTGTCAACAGGATATTTAGCCTTGTTTCCCATTGCTAATCTTCCCGCTATTGTTGCTATTGGAAAGATTACTGAAAAACCGGTGGTGGTTGATGGAAAAATCACGATTCGTCCCATGCTTCCGGTAAGTGGAACCTTTGATCATCGTATCGTGGAAGGAGACAAGATTGGTATGTTAGTAAAGGGAGCAGAAAAACGGTTGTTACATCCTAAAACCTTGGATACGAAAGAAGAAAGCTAACATCAATTTTTTTTATTTTTCTGATAGTTCTGATAGCAGGTAACGTATTGGTTATGCTTGTAAGCTTTCATGAATTGGTAGTGTGTTGAGGTGTTGAACTATTTCTTTGGGTTGTTTTCTCCCTTTTTGGGTGATTATTTCGGTGATTAATGACAGTGGGGTACAATCAAAATAATAATTAGATAGTGTTAACTGTTTATTTGTATTTGTAAGTATTTCTCGTGGATTTTTTGTTTGTTGTGCGGGAAGTTTGTATGTTGCTGGGATCATTTTTTCTTCTGCGGATAGACTGTAAATGGGAATATTATGATAGTTAGCTAAGCAGGCCAGTGCACTGGTTCCTATTTTGTGAATGAGACCCTCTTTGCTGATGGTATCAGCTCCGATAAGGATGAGGTCTGCTTTTGCTAGATTACTGAATAATGCTGCATCTGTTGAAAAAGTGGTGTTTATTTCTTGCTTGCTGAGGGTTTTTGAAAGCTGTTTTCCTTCATCTGTTGGTCGTGATTCCGAACAGTAAACATTAATTTTTATTCCTTTTTTATGAGCTAGCCTTAATGCTTCAAAGACAGAGCTACTGTTTGAATAGGTAAAAACCGTGGTGTTATCAGTAAGTAATGGAAGAGTTTGAATGCTGATTTTTTTGTTTGCTTGTGAAAACGATGTCAGAAACGTATTTGATTGTGCTAAGATCAACTTTTTAAGGGATTGAATCGACGGTAGGTTTTGTTTTTCTATGGTAAGAAGGATAGTATTAGCATAGGTGACAAATGATGCCATCATGGGTTGGGCATGGATAAGGCTGAGTAATGTTTGCTTGATTTGGCGTTGAAGGATTTGTTGATCTGAGGTATTACCTTTCTTAAGCAGAAGATGAACGGTTTGTATTCCTTGTTTAGTCAGTGTTGTTGCCCCAGATTGGGTATCAGATTCTATACCATTAATTGCTTCAGTTATCTCTGGAGGTAAAATCATTTTTTCTTTTGAATTCATAGATATACTCTTTTGTTGAACATGGTGATGATGGTTTATAAGCGATATGCAAAGATAACGTGGTAATATTGTTTGGTAAAGTTTTTGAATACATTCCTGTTATCTTTCATGGGTAACAGAGGAATGCATATGACAGATTACAAGATTGAGATTGATCGAGTGATAAAGAAAGGGATTGCAGGGAAGGATAAAACAGAGATATGGGCAAAAATCAAGAACATAAAAACATCAGAATCGGAAAAGAAACTTATCTGGTGGGAGGATGAAGATGGTGTTTTTCATGATGAAACACCGAATCTTCCCAATGAAATTCGAGATAAGGTGGATAATGCTTGGATTGAGAAACGTCGTCAGTGGTAATAATTTATTGTTTTGAGGGTATTTCTTTAGCTGGAACACCTGCATAGGTTTTTCCTTTTTTCAGGATTTGATCCTTGGTGACCAAACTGCGGATGCCAACGGTGACATTATCTTCAATGATTACTCCGGGTAAGATGTAGGTTTCGGCGCCAATGAGGCAGTTGTTTCCAATTTTTATTTTTTTGATAGTTAGTTTTTTTTCTACGATATGTCCTGTGATTTTTACGTATCCTCCGAACAGGGTTTCTTCACCGATTTCAACGGAGTATGGATCATAAATAAGTTCTGTTCCGGGAAGAATACTTGTTTTTCCAATCTGTAATCCAGCAAGTTTATGAAGAAGTCTTCTGAGTGGAAAAAGTTTGAATTGTTCGATGAGTTTGAGTGGGGGCCGGTAAAGCATGGTGTTTAGACAGAGTTTGAAAAAGGTTTTGTCTTTGATTGAAATTTCATAGGTTCCTTCTTTGGGGTAGGCTCTAAAGAGCTTGATAAATAACCCTGGAATAATGGTTTCACAAATCATGAAGAGAAAAAAGAGGATAACAAGAAAGAAACTGAGGAAAATAAGATGATATGGATTGCTGAAAGTAATATAGGGGATGATAAAAGCAAGTAAAATTATAATTGGAAGAAGAGCCAGTGAATATGCGGTGATGGGGATGATGATGAGTTGAAATGATCGCCAGATTGAGATAAATGAGAAATCATATTTTTCTTTTCCCCCGCGGAAACCATCTCGGACCATAAAAGAAACCTTGATTGTTGATGTTTCGTTTCTATATTCATTCTATTTTTTTTCGAATGGATTTGGAGAGCCGTAATTTTTTATTTTTTTTGGTTTTCCGCGTTATTAAAATGTTATGTTTTAACAAATCTGATATAATTCTATATTTGGTCATGTGACTAAGATCACAATGTAATCCAAGTTCTTCACAAAAAGCATCTACTTCTCGAAGTGCTCCATCAATACTCGTTGCGATATGTTCACGATGGACTACAAAAATAATAGTGACAAGACTGGCATAAGTGGTTGATTTCATGATTAATCCTCATTCGTTTAGAATAAGGGAATATCATTTCTGTATTATGAACTTTTGGGATACCATATATGATATACGTATACTATGATTATCATTTATAAAAAGTGATTTTTAGGTTGGATATACAATCAAATATGTTAAAAAAAATTTGGAGAAAAAAAATAAATGGTAAAAAAAGAAAGATAGTATTTTTGTTATCAATGTTTTATTCTCTTTTCATATAGAGTTCAATGGTTGGTATATCCATTGGTTTCTCTGTTTTGTCATCGATGATGTTTTCAGATCCGATCTTAATTTCATCGATGATGACATCGGATAAAAATTTTTTACGAACGATTTCAGCAGTTTCTACTGCTTTACTGATTGCTCTTCCACGGGCTTTTATAACCACTTCTTCAGATTTCTTAAATTCCGTTAACACGGCAACAACATAGTTCATCGGTGCTTTTCCACCCACGAATATGATATTGTCATCATCTGTTTCATTTGTCATCTTCTCGTTTCCTCCTCTATCATTTCTTTTCCAGTGACTGTTTTTTCTCCCCATTATTCATTCCTCCTATTAAGTTATTGTGGAAGAAAAGATGGTATTTTTTAATTTTAGAGGACTAAATTTATTTTTTTATATTGCTCTGTGTGCTTCATTAAGATAGTACTGTAACATTTTTGAGTAATGAATTTTTGTCGTTTTTTTTTATTTTTTTATATGTGCTCAGTGGAGTCAACGGTGAAAGGTCCATATCATTTAAATATGATTGAGTGATTCGGGGTAGATTATGGCATTATGGCAGGGTAAATCTAGAAGGAGTCATACTGGTCGACAGATTCGATATCATCGTGGAAAAAGACGATTTGAAATCGGTCGTGAAACCCATCTTACCACTATTGGAAATAGGAGTATTAAAAAAGTCCGGACGTTGGGTGCTGGTTGTAAATATGCAGCAAAAACGATTGATGTTGCATTTGTTGTTGATCCTTCTTCAAAGAAAATAAAAAAAGCAGAGATTAAATCAGTGATTGATAACCCCGCCAATATTAATTATATTCGGCGTAATATCATTACGAAGGGTGCAATTATTGATACATCCGCTGGGAGAGCACGGGTGACTTCTCGTCCTGGTCAGCAGGGTGTTGTTCAAGCTGTTCTTCTGCCTAATAAATAACTGATGTTTTCTTGGTGATAACCATGAGTTTTCGATCTGATGACAAATACATCATTTATCCATTGTATTTTGATAAGTCCTGTTCTCGAAATGAGGGGAGAAGGGTTTCTAAAAAAGAGGCAGTGGATAAACCTACTATTGAATCTCTTTCCAAGGCAGCAAAATCCCTTGGTTTACATCCGGTGCTTGAAAAAGATGTTGCTCATCCTTCAGTTCATTGGAAGCAACATGGTCGATTGTTGGTTGATAAAACAAAATCCAAGGAAACCATTCTTAAACAAATCGCTAAACGGTTATGATTTTTTTTACTGTGAGAGTTTCTATGATTCTTTTTAATGTTTTGAGAAATTAAGAGGGGAAAAGGCAGTAAAAAAGAGTTATTGATTGATAATTATTAAATCCTATGCTCTGAAGGAAAGTATTTTTTGTAGCTTTCTATTCGAGTGAACACATAGCCACAGTGGGGGCATCGAACAGAGAAGAGTTTATCTTTGATTGATTTTTCCACGATGGTTGAGGTTTTTTTGCAGCGGGGGCAATAGACGGTGTATTGATATTGTTTCATAATGGTCTGTATGTTTAATAGATAGTCTTCATATTTATTTTTATTGTTTTTGATTTACCAAAAGCTACTCAACATTATAAAAACAAAATAAATATTTATCAGTTTATATAATAATAAATGGGTTTTAGAATGTGTTGTTTTCTAATTTTTTATTTTTTCTTTCTTTTATTATTGCTTCAAGTTTTTTGGCATAGCGTTGATTTGGTGTGCTGAGGCCAGGTTTTTTGGTATTGATGACCGCGGGTTGTTGTAATGAAGGTTTATGGAGAAGATCTTCAAGAATTTCTTGATGGTGTTGTTGTATGTCAAGGTGATTGGAGAGTAATGTTTGATCCTGTGTTTCGTCTTTCTTTTTAAGGTTCATGATGGTTTCCTTCCTTTTCTGGTAATGGTGTGGGGGTTTTAAGTGCTTTGTGTTTTCACATGCTAAAAAGTGATGTAGTATCATTTTTTTCAAAAACAGTTAAGGCTAAAGCTATAATTAATAAACCTATTTAATTTAATTATGTTATTATTTAATGTTTAATAGTAACTAATCATAATATTGTTAGAATATAGCATGATTAATATGAAAATTTATAAACAGATATTTAATCAATATTTGATGGATGGATGCAGAAAAGAAAAAAGCAGCATTATATACTAGGGTATCAACTGAGGATCAGGCTAAGGAAGGTTTTTCCTTGGATGCTCAATTGGAAAAATTAAATGCGTATTGTACTGCGAGGGGGTGGGATGTTGCAGATATCTATGTTGATGATGGCTATTCAGGAAGAAATATTCGTCGACCAGCATATACACGATTAATCGAAGAAATGGACTCTTGGGATACATTGTTGGTCATTAAAATGGATCGGATTCATCGTAATTCAAAGAATTTTATGATCATGATGGAAAAGCTCAAGGAACGGGAAAAAGAATTTGTTTCTATGACTGAATCCCTGGATACCTCTACAGCAATGGGTCGATTTGTTATGGATATTATTCAGCGGATTGCTCAATTAGAATCCGAGCAAATCGGTGAGCGAGTGTATGATGGAATGGAACAAAAAGCACGGACGAATGGCGGTAGTCTGGGTTTTAATATCCCATATGGTTATGATTATAAGAATAAGATCTTAGTGATTAATTCAGAGGAAGAAAAGTATGTTAAAACAATCTTTGATCTCTATTTGCAGGGCTGGGGTATGAAAAAGATTGCAGATTATTTAAACGATCATAATATTCCAACAAAGCAAAAGAAATCGTGGGCTGGGCAGACCGTTTCTCGTATTTTGAAGAATCCATTGTATTGTGGCATGTTTCATTGGGAAAATTATACTCATGATGATACTTTTCCAAAAATTATAACGAGAGAAGATTTTAATAAAGTTCAAAATAAGATAAAAAATAAACGTAAAAAACAAATTATATAACATATATAACTAAATTAAAGTATTTATGTTCTTTATTTAGTATTATATTCAGAAAAGGTGTTTATGATATAAAAAGAGGGGAGTTTTAGGCTAAAAAACGGGTTTTAAGCAATTTTTCAAATCATGGTCAAAAAATTAATGAAAATAAAAAATACAAAGACTATAAGCTTGCTAGATAATATTTAGCATGTTTATTGTGATCTCATTTTTTGCCAACGGCGATCCCTAACACATCAAAAAAAAATCAAGCATAAGTTGCAGTGTATTCTAGCTTATTCAGGCGGTACAGTTACTGTTATTTCATTGCCTCCTTATACTATATTATCAACTTCGGTCTACCGATGTTGATAAAACCCTATAGTGATATTTTCGTTTGTATACCTATAAAGGAGGGTTATTACCTCTTTTTTTACCGTTTGAGAGGATCAGTAGTATTTTTTGGGTGATGCAATTGTTCAGTCCGTATTTTTTTTGAAAGAAAAATTTGGTATACAGTTTTATATGCTAGATAATTTCTAGCATGTTTATTTTGATAATTTAAAAAATCAGATTTTTGTGAGAAATATCGTTTGATGTTTTTTTCTTTAAATCTAGCTATTATCTCGCACGATATGTTATCGTAAAGGTTTAATAGTTATAAAATAAAGGTTATTACGTAAATAAATATAAAATTAAAGATTAGGAGACTATTAATGGGATTTTGAAATATGTTGTCATTTAAATACTATTCATTTTATCTAAATTATGAAAAATAATTATCGTTAATATAATGATTGTTCATTAATAAATATAGGCGATAAAGCGATAAACTTAACAAATAAAATGTTTTTCATTTAATACTACGAAACCTTTAAAATATAAAAGAAATTATCCCAACTCAAATCAATTGAAGATAAAGGTTTTACTATGTACATTATAATTGTTGGTGCCGGAGGCATAGGACGAAGGCTTACAGAAATCATTCTTAAAGATGGCAAACATAATATTATTGTCATTGACAAAGATCAAGAACGCTGCGAAGAAATCGCTCGAAAATATGATGCCATCGCTATTAATGCCGATGCTACACTAGAAGAAACCCTTGATGAATCTGAAATTAAAAAAGCAGATGTGGTAGTAACGACCACTGACGATGATGCCATCAATCTCATGGTGGTATCCTTAGCAAAAAATAAAGGAGTAAAACATCTTGTTTCCGTGGTCAACCAGGAAGAAAGTAAACCGATGTACATGGAAAAAGGCGTCAAAACGGTGAAAAGTCCGAATCTGGTGATGGCCGAGCATTTATATAAATCAATTAAACATCCATCGGTGGAGGATTACATGAACGTAGGTCGGTATGCAGAGATCTTCCGAATCCCGGTTGCTGCGGATTCAGCGTTTTCTGGGAAAACCATTAAAAAAATTGGTCTTCCAAAAAAAAGTTTAATCGTCGCTATTGAACGGGATCATAAATTTATCATTCCAACTGATGATGTAGAACTTTTTGCTGGTGATAAGGCAACGGTACTTGCTCATAAAGATCAAGTTGATAAAGTAGCTGCTTTGTTTTCAGCGCAATAATATCTTTTTTCCCTTTTTTTATTTTTTTCACAACACTCTTAATAATCAACCTTGTTTCTTTTTTTTGATAGTGGATGAAAAAAAGAGTACTCGGAAAACAGGATATTATTTATCATATTCTTATCGATCGGTTCGCTGGTTTTACTGAACAAAAACAGTATCAGCCATCGACAGAGTTCATTGGTGGAAATTTACAGGGGATTATTGAAAAACTTCCGTATTTACAAAAGTTGGGTGTGGACACCTTGTGGATTTCCCCGTTTTATAAAAGTAGTGCCTATCATGGGTATCATATCACTGATTTTTTTTCTGTGGATCCTCATTTTGGCACTGAACAGGATCTTACAGATCTTATTGACCTGGTTCATCAGAACAATATGCATATTATCACGGATTTTGTTCCTAATCATTGTTCTCGATTACATCCGTTTTTTCAGGAAGCTCAAAACTATGAAAACAGCCCCTATAAAGATTGGTTTTATTTTTCTGATTGGCCTGATAGCTATCAATGTTTTCTCTCTGTTTCTGATCTACCAAAAATAGATCTAAATAATCCTTTAGCTCGGAATCATATCATTGATGCCGCATTATACTGGTTGAATAAAGGATTTGATGGCTTTCGTTTGGATCATGTGATTGGTCCATCAAATCGATTCTGGAAGATATTTTCTGAAAAAATAAAAGCAAGTTTTCCTCATTGTGTGTTAATCGGTGAAGCCTGGATGCAGGGAATCAGCTTAAATGAACTAAAAACGGTGAATCTAAGCTGGAAATATTTGAAATGGTTGTTTGGAGCTAGTTCTGATTGGTTGTTGAAATCATATCAAGGTCTTCTTGATGGAGTGCTTGATTTCCAGGGGCAGCAGCTGATTCAACAGGCAATCCATTCATATAAATCAAGATCTACAATTCAACATCAATTAACGCATCATTACAAGCATTTTGATGAATCTTATTTACTTCCATTGTTTTTAGATAATCATGATATGGATCGGATATTGTTTCAATGTGGTAATGATATAAAGAAACTAAAAAAAGCTGCAACAATTCAGTTTTCCACGTCTCAACCAGTGATCATCTATTATGGAACAGAAATAGGTATGAGTCAACAGCAATCAGTATGGGATCAACCCATGCATGGTGATGTACTCGCTCGGGAACCAATGCAATGGCATAATATCAATGAAGATATTTTTTCTTTTTATAAACAATTGATAAACAAAAGAAAGGAAAATCAGTAGTGATTTTTTTAATGTGAAAATGAAAAAATACTTTCACCGCCAAACCGTATGTTTATAAATGTTTTTTTTATTATCCATCGTTGAAGGTTTTTCCATGGGGAAAGAAGAAAAGATTACAAAGATTGATGATTTACCTGGTGTAGGACCAGCAACAGCAACAAAACTTCGAGACGCTGGATATACAGATGTAATGAGTGTTGCCGTGGCTTCTCCACGAGAACTTTCTGATGTAGCAGAAATCGGGGAGAGCACAGGGGCAAAGATGATCATGCAAGCTCGTCAGGTTGCAAATGTTGGTAATTTTGAAACCGGTGCAGTATTGTTAAGTCGACGGGAGAAAGTAGGTCGAATTACTTCTAGTTCCAAAACAGTTGATGAACTGCTTGGCGGCGGATTTGAAACACAGTCCATTATTGAATTATTTGGTGAGTTTGGATCATCTAAAACCCAGATCGCTCATCAGCTCTGTGTGAATGTACAGTTGCCGAAAGATCAAGGTGGTATGGATGGTCAAGCGTTTTTCATTGATACCGAAAACACCTTTCGACCGGAACGAATCGTGCAGATGGCTGAAGCATTAGATCTTAATCCTGAGGAAGCATTGGATAATATTCATGTGGCTCGTGCCTATAATTCAAATCATCAGATGCTTCTCGTTGAAAAAGTGTTAGAGCTATCTAAAGAGATTCCAGCCAGTTTATTGATTGTTGATTCATTAACCGCGCATTTCCGTGCTGAATATATTGGTCGGGGAGCACTTGCCGATCGGCAGCAGAAATTGAATAAACATATGCATGATCTTTTGCGTTGGGGTGATTTAAATAATGGAGCGGTCTGTGTCACCAATCAGGTATCAGCGAAACCGGATGCGTTCTTTGGTGATCCCACTCGTCCTATTGGTGGTCATATCGTTGGTCATACGGCAACATTTCGGATCTATCTACGAAAAAGTAAGGGTCCAAAGCGAATCGCTCGGTTAATTGATTCACCGCATCTACCTGAAGGAGAAGCGGTGTTTACGGTAAGTGATAAAGGAATTCGTGATTAAACAGATCATGGTAACAGACAGCCTCGGAGGAAGAGTCAAAAGACTTATAAGCAATGTACTGGTTTCCTTCAGGTAAGGTGGTTAGGAACTATGGCATTTGAATATAATGGATGGACGCTGTATACTCGTGAAGTCACTCTGAAAGGAGGGAGAAAACAACCTATTTATTTTTTTAGTAAACGGGATCCAAAAAGTGGAACTCCTTGTGAGAAACCAGCAGGGTATACTGTTGGGGTGAATAAGCGAACGAAGCTTCCCTATTTGAAAAAAGAATAAGTAAGCATTGAAAAAATGTGCGTTCTGTGTTGATGGCAATTCAACAGGTTTTTTTTGTGTTGCCACTTTTTTTTATTTTTTTTTGTTAAAAGGTTTATAAGGGGTTTTACTTTCTGTTGTGCTGGTGAATCATTAGAGATGAGTGTTATTATTGGTTTTGTGATTAATCCGATTGCTGGTATGGGTGGCCGAGTGGGATTAAAAGGAACTGATGGAGTCTATGATGAAGCAGTGAATCGAGGAGCAGTTCCTGTTGCCGCCCAGAAAGCAACACTAGCCCTAGAATCCTTTCTTGCAGAAAGGGATCATCAGCAGGTTGAGTGGTTAAGTTGTGCTGATAAGATGGGTGCTTCAGTGCTAGCTTCTGTTGGTATTGAATCACAGATTGTCTATGAACCAGGAAAAGATCGGTCTTCAGCAGAAGATACTCAATTAGCCTGTGAACATTTTTTGGATCATAACGTTGATTTGATCGTGTTTTGTGGTGGTGATGGCACTGCAAGAGATATTGCAACTGTTGTTGAAAAAAAGGTTCCATTGTTAGGTATCCCTTCTGGAGTGAAAATGCATTCAGGAGTGTTTGGAGTTAATCCAGCTGCTGCAGGGAAAATGATTCATCGTTTTCTTTCTGAAACAGTAAGTGTGGGCGAGGTTGAAATCATGGATTTAGATGAAACCTTGTATCGGCAGGGTACCTGGAAGGTTCGCCTGTTTCATACCGTGAAAGGAATCATTGAACCTACCTTTGTGCAAGTGGGTAAAATGAGTTTTGCAACGGTTCCTGATGAAGAGGTAAAAGATGATATCGCTGAGCATATCAAGGAGGAAATAAGTGATCATCCAAATGTTTTGTATTTGTTTGGATCTGGGGGAACCATTGATCATATTGCTCGATATATTGGTTTTGATAACACCGTACTTGGTATCGATGCCATTTGTCATCAGGAGGTTGTTGAAAAAGATGTGAATGAGCAGCAGTTATTATCCTTGGTTTCTTCCTATGATCAGGTGAAAGTGATTTTAAGTCCTATTGGTGCTCAGGGTTTTATCCTTGGTCGGGGGAATCTACAGTTGAGTCCTACGGTGATCAAAAAAATAGGGGTTGATAATATCATAGTGGTTTCCACTCCTTCTAAGCTACAGGCGACACCAGTGCTTCGGGTTGATACCGGTGATACATCATTAGATGCTTCTTTTGCAGCATTAGAGATGATCATGGTGGTTATTGGGTATCGGGTGAGTCGGGTGGTTAAAATTCAGCAAAGCTAACATTTGTTTAAATTTCTTTTTTTTCTACCAACAGGTTTTAATAGGGTTTTTCTTTTTCTGGTGTTCAAGGACAAGACCAGTGGTTAAAGAAGTTCATCTTGTCTTTTGCTGATTGAAATGTTTTTGGGGAAAAAAGGTGAAAAACTATGGTAGAAAAAACAGGTTTTCTGAAAGAAAGATTTGAAGATTTAGAAGAAAAGGGCTATACCTGGACGATTCGCAGTCTATCTGTTCCCAGTAAGCCTCATGTTCATGTTGATGGTAAAAAATGTATTATGCTTGCATCAAATAATTATTTGAATCTAGCGAATCATCCGAAGTTGAAACAGGCAGCGATTGATGCGGTTGAGAAATATGGAGCAGGTGCTGGCTCGGATTGGTCTATTGCTGGTACCATGGATGTTCATACTAAGTTATTTAATCGAATCGCTGAGTTTAAAAACACGGAAGCAGCAGTCACCTTTCAAACTGGTTTTGCAGTGAATGCTGGTGTCATCCCACAAATTGCGGGGAAGGGTGATCTGTTGATCTCTGATGAATTAAATCATGGAAGTATCATTGATGGAGTTCGGTTGACCAAGGCTGATCGTGGTATTTATGCTCATTCAGATATGAATGAATTAGAAAATGTGTTGAAGAATGCGTCGAAAAAGGATTATAACCATATCTTTGTCATCACTGATGGTGTGTTTAGTATGGATGGTGATATCGCGAAAATGGATGAGATCTATAAACTAGCTGATGAGTATGGTGCATTAACGTATGTGGATGATGCTCATGGTGAAGGAGTGCTTGGTGATGGATATGGTATTGGTAAAGAATTTGATTTGGAAAAAGAAATCGATTTTCAGATGGGGACCTTTTCTAAAGCATTTGGTGGTTTTGGTGGTATGTTTGCCGGCAGTGAATACACGGTGAAATTTGCTTGGAATACAGCTCGGTCTTGGTTGTTAAGTGCAGCGTTTCCTCCGCATGTGGCCGCGGTGAATTTAGCAGCGATGGATATCGTAGAACAGGAACCAGAACGAGTGAAAAAACTCTGGGATCATACCAAGTATTTTAAAAAGGAGATTGAAAGCCTGGGTTTTGACACCGGGTATTCTCAGACACCGATTATTCCAGCGATTGTTGGTGATAGTAAGAAAGCACAAACACTTGCAAAAAAGATGTTTGAAGAAGGTATTTTTGCGCTTGCTATTGTGTTTCCTATGGTCGCGCGAGATAAAGCGCGTATCAGAAATCAGATGAATGCAGGAATGAGCCGTGATGATCTGGATAGTATCCTTCGGGTCTATGAGAAACTGGGAAAGAAACTTGATCTGATCTAAGATTTTTTTTCTTTTCTTTTTTTATTATTTTTGGTGATAGCAGTTGAGTAAATCTATTGGATTGCATCATATTGCATTGTGTTGTCATGAAAAACAATCACTATCTGTGTTTTATGAGCATATCCTTGGTGCTGATTTAGTGAAATCATTTCAACTTGGTGAAGAGTTGTTTCAGCGTATTTTTGATAAAAAGGGTGCTGCTGAGGTATTTGTGTATGAAACAAGGAATCTACGATTTGAGATTTTTGTAACCGATAACAGGTTGTGGCGTGGTTGTGCTCATCTTTGTCTTCTGGTTGAGGAGAAAAAAGAGTTTGCTAAACAGTGTGATAACCATCGGATTCCCGTGAAATGGGTACATAAAGAGGAGAAGCACTTGTTGTTTGTTTCTGATTTCTCTGGTAATCTTTTTGAAATCAAAGAAAAACAATAAAAAATAGTGCGGTTTATTTTTTTTATTGATTTGATTTTTGTTTGTTGATGATATGATTTATTTTTTCATCGGGTGAATCAGCGTTGGTGGTATTTGGTTGGTGTTTTTCAATGGTTTTTTCAATGGTTTCAGCAGTGTTTTGTTGTGGTTGTTGTTTCTGGGAGGGTTGATGTTGTGATAAGGGTTTTTCAGAAGAATCTTGTTTTTTTGATAGGTCATCAAAAAAGGAATCAAAAGAAGGTGATGAAGATTCTATTGAGGGTATGGCATTGAACAGATCAAATACTTTTTTTAGGAATCGTTGTTCTTCAGTGGTGGGTTGCCAGCTGAGAGTATTTGATTCCTCAGAGAAATGAGCATGGTTTTTATCTATGATAATCTGAAGCGTAAGGTCATAAGTGATTGGATGTGGGATGATTTCAGCTTTACAATGGATGTGCTGCTCATTATTCATTGGTCATCCTTGTCTCCTCACAATAGTTTTTTATTGGGGTTTGTATTCAGGTTATTGTCTATAATGATTTTGTTTTTTTCTGACTGAAACAAGTAATCATAATCGTATAAAAAAGTTTCTTCAAGGTTTTTTTATGGTCTATATTATTATTTTATAATTGTTATTATGACGATAGTGTTCATTAAATTCAAAATGTTTAAATACCAGTGTAGACATAGTAAATAGTAGTACTATGTTGGAAGGAGGAAAAAAGGGAGACTTTTTTCATGAGATTGTCCCCTATCAATTCTCCTTTTTTCCTCTTCTTTTGATTTTTTGAGGGTTTAATTGAGAGAATATAACAATATTTATAAACAGGTTTTGATAATAGATAGATAAAGGCTGTTGTTTACAATGTGTTTCTGGATGAAAGCCGTATGGATCCTTTCAGTTGTGCTTGTTCTTTCAATGCCGGTTATTCCTGCATTGCAAAAAAAGCAGATGGATCAAGCAGTTGATGAGATCATCAAAGAGAAAAAACAAACTGTTTTGTCCAGGGTGGATCAATTGCTTGGAGATCAGAATCATCCCTCGTTTTTTCTTCGGCTGTTGGTGTTTTTGGAGTTAGCTGGTAGTATTTGGTTTTCATTGTGGTTGTTAAATATGCTTGAGTTAAGAGTTATTGAAATCGCTATTGAATTAAATCTGGGAGTGTTTGTCAGCTTTTTGGTAATGTTGTTAACCGCATCTATCCCCGTGAAATTACTGAATGGGGTATGTCTTTTGGTGCAGAAGCAATTACAGTTAAAGCGATGGGAAACGGGTTTGTTAACTGCGTTTGTGTTAGGTATTTGGATGATTCTTCATCTTCTGCAGTTGCGTCGGATTGATCGTGTTAGTCGTCTAGTGTAACCGGGAACAATTTGTTCTTTTGTTGGTGGTAGAAGTCTTTTTATGAAATGAATCTGTTTTTGGGTGTTAATAACAATTGTTGATGATATCAGTGGATTATTGATTGCTTATGAAAGAAGCATATTTAAAGAAAAAGTTAACCGAGCTTGCTGAGGAAGCTCAGCAGATCAAACAGTATATTACCATGCAGAAGAATCAGTTGGATCGAATTGAGGCTCGGATTCGTGATTATAAATCCTTGTTGAAACGATTAGATGAACTGGATTCGTTTAAACAGGATGCATTAAAGGAGTTGAAACAGAAGAATAGCAATCATTTGGATCAGATCACGGTTCAGCTGCAGCAAGATAATGAGAAACAGTTGAAAAAACTGCTTGAGGATAAATCAATGATTTTGAATGAAACAAAAGAGTTATTAGATCAAGATCAGGGGTTGTTTCAAGAATATACTCAGATCGTGCGAGAAGCGGAGATGGCAACGGTTTTTTTAAAGGAGTTTCATCATTTGTTGTTGTTGAAACTGGTTAATAAAGGATTGTTTTCTCAACGGGATCTTTCTGAAATTAAGAAACGAGCAAAAAAACGTAGTGTATCTATTCTTCATGATGATGGTGATGAATAGGTATGGCTGAGGATTCTGAGCGTGAAACAAAAGAAAAAGCAACATCAAAAGAGAATGAACAGGGTGTTCATTGCAGGTATTGTGGCCGGAAGATGAATCCTTTTGATTTTAAGACCTTTCATGGGATTTGTGGGAAATGCCGGGAAACAATGGATTGGAAAAAGGTTTTAGATCAACTGAAATAATGAGAAAAAAAACAAAAAAAAAGGGTTTTTTTAAGGAGTGAAATTTTTTTTTATTTGAGAACAATGTCGATTTGTTGTTTGAGTTCTTCAGCTGAAATCGGTTTTTCGATGCAGAATGCTTGTGGGATATCATTGGTGTGATCACAGGTTCCAGCGGTAAGAAAGATAATGGGGATATCTTGAGTTTTTTTGTTGTCTTTGAGTTGTTTGTAAACAGTGAGCCCATTCATTTCTTGCATCATGATATCCAGGATGATTAGATCTGGTAGATCAGTGCCTTGTTCAATGTAATCAAGGCATGCTGGTCCACTGTAGATAGGAATGATTTCATAGGTATCACCATAGAATGCTTCCATTGATTTTTTGATGCTGAAGACTTGGTCTTTTTCATCATCTACCACCATAATCCGTTTCATATTAACCATCTACCTCTTTTATTGTTATGTTTGTTACTACTGATAAATATTTGCATTTTTTTTTAAAAAATATGGTTTTGTAAATAGTCAATAAATATAATTATCTTCTTTAAGGATGGCTGTTAACTGATATATTTCCCCGGAAAATTGCTGAATTAAAGTTTCAGAATCTTTTTAAACAGAAAAATTGTTGTGTCTTTTAAAACAATATAAGATTCTGTCTGAGTATCCGAGTTTTTTTTTCAGACGGATTCATAAAGTAAGTATTAAAAAAATAAGGAAATATCTAGACGTTACATCTAGAATGATTTTTCCATTGATTTATACTTTTCTTCTCTTTATTATGAATATACTTGCCACTACTATCGATAAGAAAAGTAAAACCAGTTCGAAACCAGGAGTTCCATTACCTGAGGTGTCTTCACCATTACTTGTATTATCTGTACTTTCGTTGTCTCCGTCAGCAGTTCCATCATCAGTATCATCTGTATCTTCATTTCCAGAATACCATGGAGCATACTCGTTTGGTGCATAATCACCCCATTGTTCTTCAGACCCGCTAGATTCATGTGTAAAACCGTATACATTAAATGACTCATCAGGATTATCTATTTCAAAAGTAGCGGTAAATGTGTCATCTGATATTGGATCATCTAACATATGATAAAAACCTGATGCGGCTCCTTCTCCTCCGACCCATCCTACATTATTGGAATATTGTGCACCGTAATCACTATCATCGCCTTCTAGATATATCCAATAGGTAATATCTTCAGAGTTTTCAATTACTCCGTTGACCTTCAATATTAATGTTACCTCTGTTCCTTCAATTGAGTGCGAAACCTCAGTTATATCCAGATTAGGTTTGTCTTTAGAATATTCATCCCAGGACCATCCTCCATCTGTTTCTTGATAATACCATACGTCCCCAGTTTCATCAGTTATAGCTGCTACCGTTCCGCCGATTGTTAATATAAAAGCAACTGCTCCTATTAACAAAATCTTACTTCGAATATTGGTCATACTATATCCATCTCCATCTTAATTCCTAGTTAAATAACCCTATATAAGTGTAACCCAAAAAGGAATGAAAAGTTATTTTTTTACATATACATTCCTTCAGTTTTTCATCCAGAAATCTATCAATGAATGATGAAAAAAAAATTAAAAAAAAGAAAGATAAGAAATCCTTAGACGGTTCATATCCTGCTAATAACAACAGATGACGGTAACATAATTGTTATGTTATAGTTTCTTTCTTTTTATGGCAAGTATACTGATAGCTATCAGTGCTAAGAAGAAAATGAATAGTTCAAATCCAGGTGATCCATCTGTATCCTCAGCTTCTTGTGTAGTGTCAGATAAGGTTTTTTCGTTTACCACATTTGAAATCGGGGAAGTATTAGGTACTTCATCACTGGCTTTCAACGCAAAATAATAATCAGTGCCTTTATCTAAACCAGTTATGTTTATACTTTCTGTAGCCCCCGCTTCATCAATAACAACTGTTTCAGAAACCAAGGTTGCATCTTTCCAATTGTTTTCTGTGATAGCTGAAGTAGAATACCGAATATCATACGATGAAACGGTTCCCAGATCAAAATTATCCCCAGGAGCAGTCCAAGTAAGAGTAACCGAGGTATTAGTCGTCTGAGTTGCCTGCAGATCAGTTACTCGACTAGGCCAGGTGGCATCAACGGCTTTATCAAAGAAAAGATTTCCTTCGTCTCTGCTATCATCCCATACAATATATGTCTGAGTGTCAGAACCTACCGCGATAGCAGGATCCCTTGCTGATTCAGATGCATCGTTTACCCTGAAATTTTCACCGAACGTTGTTCCTCCATCAGTTGAATTTGCAAAATAAACTGCATCTATGCCGCTGGAATCATCTTGCCAGGTTACAAAGATTTTTCCACATGGATGAACAGCTATATCATTAGGATAGCCACCGGAAAGGGTTGACGCCGAGGTATGGCTTACATCAACACTTGACTGAAAGGAATCTGCACCATCGGTTGAATGTGTAAATCGTACCTTTTTCAAATTTTCGTTATCATTCCAGTAGGACAAATATACATTATCTGTTCCATATGCTGCAATGGAAGGCTTTGAGATGCTTTCACCGTCTTCAACTACAACGCTGGATCCAAACGTTGATCCTTGATCAGTGGATTTAACAACGCGTATATCAGAATCACCAAAGCCTAACCCATTCCCATAGGCTACATAAATAGTTTCATCAGATCCAATAGCAATAGCCGGATCAGCGGGTCTGTCCTCAGGACTGTTCACTCTAATGTCTGTTCCAAATCCGTTTCCACCTATGGATTTATCCAAGGATAGGTTTTCTAAATATGAGGCGGTCCATACAATGTAAACAGTATCTTCATAGGTAGCAATATCAGGGTTGTCACCACCATGACTGTCACTTATTATTATTGGATCGCTAAAGGTGTTGCCTCCATCTGTGGATTTTGTATAATAGATGTTGCCTTTATCTCCCACTGTGACATGGATATTGTTGCTGTCATCAACGGCAATAGATGGTACATATCCATCACTGATATCTAAAGGATCACTGAAAGTTTCTCCACTGTCAGTAGATTTAGCAAAGTTTACTGCGTTCCAAGCTAGATATATGTTGTTGGAGTTATCCAGTGCTATATCTGGTTTTCTTCCATATCCTGGGCTGGCAGGTATATCTGTTCCAAAGTTTTCTGCTTTACCGATTTGTACTATATTTGTACTTACAAAAACAGCACTTAAAAAAAGAACTGCTGCTAACAATACTACTGTCTTTTTCATAATCGCTTCCACTTCAGCGTGCACGTAATAAGACAACTATATATAAGTGTTTGAAAAAATAGTTTTTTTGTAAAAATCAAAAATTATTTCCCGTAAGATTAACTGACAAAGTCTGCACCAGAAAGGTGGCTGTTGAAATAATGATACCCTTTCGACTTTTAGTGGTGATGAGCAAGTAAATAACGAATGTTCACATTAGATTAGACAACAGCATGTTTTACCTTCCAGTAATAATGTAGTAATTCAGTTACATCAATAGGGGTAAAATCCCATACGTCGACCCCTACATTTATTATGGGAATGTTTTCAATAAATTTGTGTTTCCATTTATCATGAACATGTCCACAGATAACAAAATCACATTCTTTTGGAATTTCATTAATATCACGGGGAGGATGATGTTGCGCTAACACTACTTTATTGCTAAATACGAAGACACCAGTGACTAGATAACTTTTCACACCACTATTTCGGTCGTGGTTACCCTGGATGTGAATTATTTTTCCATTAAGTTTTTCTTCCCACTTCTGAGCATTTTCAGCTCCTTTAAAAGAGAAATCACCAAGATGATACACAGTATCCTCGGCATTTACCTTTTTATTCCATTTTTTAACAATTTCTTCATTCATCAATTGGCAACGACCTTCTTTGATTTCTTCAGATGCCCAATAACTTTTATCAATAAGATTATCTTTTTTCAAAAAAGGCCTTTTGGCATATATGATAATGTTTGCATGATCGAAATGACAATCAGCAGTAAAATAAATCTTCATCTCTCTTCACACCATTAAGTTCCTTCATAAAACCATTCAAACATATCTCTGCGAAGCTTTGCCATTCTCCCATCAGGATGGGTAAAGACAATGCCTTCAACATAGCCTTTTCTATTTCCAAGCATCGAAGCAAACAATGGAATCAACCCATCTTTGAACCAGGTCGATATGGTTTCAAAATCTTTAGGGTATCTCCCCCATGATTTATATCTCAAATGTTTCCTGCAGAATGTTTCAAATGGAAGCCAACGTGGTTCTTCTAAGTTATACAAATTCCCATTAATTCTACCACCTACCAACTCACCAAAATGCTGACCATCTGCAAGATCACAGTATCCCCTGTCAAAAGAATTCAATAATCCTTTGATAATTACTGAATTTCCTTTTGAAAAGAAAGGAACATGGTTTTTTCTATTCCAAATTGATATAATTTCACCATCTTTAATCACTATCGATACATTTGTGCCATTTATCTTTTCAATAGCCATAACTGTATCATCTTCAAACACCCATTTAAAATCAGGATCTATTTCAGGTGTAACAACGTAATGATTGTTCTTCATTTTTCTTACAAAAGGACTTTTTAATTTTGGCATATCTCTTACTTTCATTTTTTCATTTCCCCCAAAGCCGATTTTTTAATCTTTTTATTTTGTTTTATATAATAAACAAGAAATTCTTTCCTATGTTATAAAAAACTCCTAAGGTCATTAAAAGTATTGATGAGTTTTGTCTCAAATAGAATTCCTCCTCAACTATCTTTCTGACAAGAATCATCAAGTTATAAACAATGAGTTTTAAAGCAATTTCTATCTGTTAGATCTGTCTTTTAATGGAGGTTGTAACCCCCAAGTTTTCTCTTCAACGAGGAGAAAACTGCTTCAATATTACTTCTTTGATGATATTTCTTGCAAATGCTTTTTTTTCATTAAATACGTATACATCATCATAACATAATAGAAAGTAGTGAGATAACAATGAATCTTTCTCATTGGTTTAAAAAAGGCAGCGAGCCTGACTGGTTTATAGAAGCTACAAAGGAATGGAAGGATTCAACAGTTCGTATGCCAGATTGAAAAATGATGCAATTCTCCTTTATCAAAAAAATAACGTTAAATTTAATATACCTGATTCAACAGATAATGTAAGGATAATGATTGGAATCAGGGAACACTATTATTCTCTTAAAGAATTACGAGTGTGGATTGAACATGGTAAAATCAAAGAATTTAGAAGATAACATCTCAGAAAAAACAAAGAAAAAGATTGCTGATGATGAATTTCGAGAAATAATAAAAATCGCTAATGGGCACAGAAAAACACTCAGTGAACTTGCCAAACATTGATTTTTTTACTCAGATTCTCCTCTTCCCCTGACACGTTTCCCAAAAAAAAGGAGGGGGAAACTGATGAGTTTTGCACAAACAAAGTAGGTAAAAAAAATATCTTTTATCTTAAAAGATGAAACACATGAAAAAAAAGGATTATTACTTCTGTTGAGCTGCAATGATATCTGACGAGTTTTGCACGCAGAATTCGTCAGGTAAATGATAGATTTTTTATACAACCCTCAAAAATAGATACTGTTATCTAAAAATAGATAATTTTATAAATTATCTATGGTTGTGATCAACTTCTTTTTGCCAACCCATCATAGCTTGCGTCCCTGATCCATGTCTCAAGAAATCGTCCTCGTCGGACTCAATCACCGCACTGCCCCAGTTGATA
>JAWOBC010000123.1:0-4713 GCA_046498165.1 Thermoplasmatota archaeon | reverse complement strand
CTTTTTTTTCAAATACCTTTGTTGATATTTAGTTTCTTTGAATCTTTATCCTAATCAGAGGGTTTTTGATTTTGTTTTCTTTTTTCAAAACTTCTCACAACTTTTAAAAGGATTTTCTTATGAACAAGATAAAACATGAAAAGACCAACCAAAAGAGTAATCCATTGAACATATCCAACCTGGATCCACATCAAAAGATTTGCTCCAATCAACATCAATACTGAATAAAAATAAAAATTGAGTAATTTCCCCTGGTAAATACCATATCCAATCAATGCACCTGTTGCACCATGGATCAACAAAAGACCAAGTGAACCAAGCAGCGTAGAAATCAGAATGAAATTTGATATCTCTGCCTGAGAGAAAAGAATCAAAAAAGCGGGTGGATAAATAGATCCAAAACCGAGTCCAAACCCTAATCCATACATCACCGTTGCTTGTTTAGCCTGAGATCTCCTCAAATTTAAAATCATTGTTTTAATGATTTGTTCAAGAAACGGGAAAATAAGAATGATAATCAAAAGATCATAAAACGTACTCATAAGAACAACGATAAAACCAATGATGATTCCCAAAATAAACATGATAAATAATGTTTTTTCAGTGTAATGATCCTGCCAATCCTTCAAAGAGATATAAAGAAGAATTAAGGCAGGGATAATGCCCAGAAGCAAACTTGATTGAGGAATTATATTCATGATGAGCCCACCAGCAGGAAGGCAAAGATTATATTAAAGCCCATCGATTACCCGTTGCTGATTTGGGATAAGAGGAGAATGATTAAACATGTTACAAACACCAGTTATTGTACTTAATGTAAAAACCTATGCTGAAGCCGTGGGAGAAAAAACAATAGAGATTGCAAAACAAATGGAACAAATCGGGGAGGAAACCGGGGTGAACATGGCCATCTCTGTTCAAGCAACTGATATCTCTACCTGTGCAAAGACTGTGGATATTCCTGTTTATGCTGAACATATCGATCCAATCAAACCAGGGAGCCATACCGGTTGGATGCTTCCAGAAGCAGTGAAAGATGCCGGTGCAACTGGAACGCTGATTAATCATAGTGAACATCGATTAACACTTGCTGATATCGATGCCTGTTTGAGCAGAGCAAAAGAACTATCCCTTGATCAAATCATTTGCTCCAATAATATTAACACCTCTAAAGCAATTGCTGTGTTATCCCCTCAATTTGTTGCCGTTGAACCACCCGAACTCATTGGTGGAGATATCTCTGTGACCAGTGCTGATCCAGATATTGTGAGTGGCACGGTTGAAGCAGTAAAAGAAATCAACAAAAACGTACAAATCCTCTGCGGAGCCGGGGTAAAAAACGGTAAAGATGTACAAAAAGCAATTGAGCTGGGAGCAAAAGGGGTGCTGCTAGCTAGTGGAGTTGTTAAAGCAACAGATAAAACAGAAGTACTCAGAGATCTTGCTTCAGGATGCTAATTTATCTTCTAATCTTTTTTTGCTGATATTAAAAAAAATGAGATGGGGACGAAGTGGAGGTTTTTCTTATTTTTTCAGTTTTCTTATTTTAAACTCTCCATATCCCATCGGAATAATTTCTATCTCATCACCATCATTGATGTCATGGGCCTTTGCCAACTGACTAGGAATCGTGAGAACAAGGCTGCTTCCCACGACCCGGGCTTTTCTCGTTAGAGGCATAAGTCCCCTCCTATACTACCCATATGTATTCACGAATATATATATGTTTCGATTTTTTATTGAATATACGTATAATGCCCTTTAACCATATTCATTTAGAGCTATAATCAATGAACAAACCCCATCCAAAATATTATCAACAAAAACCAAATACCATCCTATCAAGTGAGGCATGTATGAAAATATTTGTTGACACCGCAGATTTAGATGAAATAAAAGAACTTGCATCCTGGGGAATCGTAGATGGAGTAACCACCAATCCAACCCTAGTTAAACGAAGTGGACGATCATTTCAAGAAATCATCGAAGAAATCTTTACCATCGTTGATGGACCAATCAGTCTAGAAGTAGTCAGCGAACAAGCCGATGACATGGTCAAAGAAGCAGAAAGCCTGGTGAAAAATGTCAAAGAATCATACCAAAAAAATGTGGCAATTAAAATCCCCATGACGCCAGAGGGACTCAAAGCAGTCAAAACCCTTTCCCGAAAAAACATACAAACCAATGTCACCCTCATTTTTTCAGCAAACCAAGCACTACTCGCCGCAAAAGCAGGAGCAACCTTTGTCAGCCCCTTCATCGGCCGACTTGATGACATCGGTCAAGAAGGCATGCTAATCGTTGAAGAAATCGTGGAAATCTTCTACAACTATGAAATCGAAACAGAAATCATCGTTGCCAGCATCCGACATCCCATCCATGTCATACAAGCAGCTCGACTCGGAGCAGATATCGCTACAATTCCACCACAAATCATACGGAAAATGAGCCATCACTCACTTACCGATGCAGGTATCCAACGATTTTTAGATGATTGGGAAAAAGTAAAAAAATAATTTACTTTTTTTTCTTTATCTTCCCAAATTCCTTTTTTCTTTCCTTTGTCGTCTTACCAGTTGCTTCAAGAAGAAACTCATTCCATTTTTTGATAATACTATAATCACCGCATACTTTTTTTGGTGGTTCAATATCAATGAACAATGATTTTTTCTCCTGTTTCATATCGATTTTACCAATGCCTTTCACTTCAAAACTCATGCCCTGTTCAATGTCACCGGAGACACCAAAAAACTTAGAGATCACTGCTTCAATATCTGGGTTGTAACCACGTTTGATTCTATATTCTCGCATTATCCACCCCTTACACCACAATCAACAAACCTGATATTAAATTTTTGCTACCCATTTTGCTCTTTCATTTAATAAACCCGCAGGCTAACTCAACAGCATCCTTAGCAGTATCAGCCACTGCATAATTATGATAATCCTGAGGGATAATATCAGCATTAAGAATCTTATCAACCATACCAAAAACACTCTTAACAAATACCACTGGTTTTTCTAAAATAAATGCTGCTGAAATCTCTGAAAGCGTTCCCCATCCTCCAGCAAGACAAATCATGCAATCAGCAGCTTGAGCAATCAAAAAATTCCGTTGGAAAGAAAGACCAGTTCCCACTGCAATATCAACAAAATCATTTGCTTCACCCTTTTCATTTGGCAGAATACCAAGGGTGATTCCATCTCCTTTCTTTGCTCCCCGGCAGGCAGCCTCCATCACTCCACCTCGTCCACCAGTAACCAGAACTGCTTGCTGCTTGGCAATATAAAAACCAAGCTCTTCAGCAAGAGATAACACATCCTCAGGGATCTTTTCTTTTTTTCCACCACTACCACTCACTGCAATAAGCGTTTTCATCGAAGGATTTAACAACATGATTGTTTTTAACCATTTCTCCCGCAAATCTTATAAATAGTACTTTCTTTCAGTAACATCCTTATATCTGGAGAAACGACCCTATGACAAAGAAAATGAGAAAGACAAACCCAGCACTGATCGCTCTCATTCATGAATTAAAGAAAAATGCAAAAGATCATGAAACAGCACTGTGGAAAGATATTGCCCTTCGATTAGAAAAACCCTTACAAAACTGGTCAGAAGTAACACTTGACCGATTAGAAAACACGGTTTCAGAAAAAGAAACAGCACTTGTCCCGGGAAAAGTACTCTCAACTGGCCGGCTGACCAAAAAAATAGATGTAGCTGCTTGGTCATTTTCAGAGAAATCAAAAGAAAAAATCAAAAAAGCTGGTGGTAATTCACTCACTATTAATGAGCTTATGAAAAAGAATCCAGAAGGAAAAAACATA
The DNA here is from genome assembly GCA_046498165.1 of Thermoplasmatota archaeon. Taxonomy (GTDB): domain Archaea; phylum Thermoplasmatota; class E2; order DHVEG-1; family DHVEG-1; genus EX4572-165. Next base: position 882 of record JAWOBC010000123.1, on the reverse strand, counting down.
CGGATAGTGGGATAAACCATGACACGAATAATTGATGCACAAGGTGCAACACTCGGTAGACTCTGCACAACAGTAGCAAAAGATCTTCTCAACGGTGAAGAAATCGCTATTATCAATGCTGAAAAAGCAGTTATCTCTGGAAAAAAAAGAAAAATCAAAGAACAATACAAAAAGAAACGAGAAGTAGGAACGTATCGAAAAGGACCCTTTTTCCCCCGATCTCCAGAAAAAATCGTGAAACGAAGCGTTCGCGGTATGATACCCTATCAAAAACCACATGGCCGAGAAGCTTTTAAACGATTAAAATGTTATATCGGTGTCCCTGAACAATTCGAAGGGAAAAAACCTGAAATAATTGAAAATGCAAAACAACAACATGTGAATTGTATTACTATTAAAGAATTATCAATCTACTTAGGAGCGAAAAACTAATGGCAAAAAAGGTTGTGAACACCTCCGGTAAAAGAAAAACCGCTGTCGCCCGGGCTACGGTTCAAAAAGGAAAAGGACTCATTCGAATAAACAAAATCCCCCTAGAACTGCATGAACCAGAAATAGCCCGCTGGAAAATCTATGAACCCGTTACTCTTGCGGGAAAATCGATTAACGCAGTCAACATCAAGGTATCAGTACAAGGAGGAGGGTTTATGAGCCAAGCAAATGCTGTACGCACGGCTATTGCTCGAGGACTGGTGGAATACACTGGTGATAGCACTCTCAAAACAACCTTTTTAGAACATGATCGTAGCCTTTTAGTTAATGATCCACGCCGCAGAGAAGCCAAAAAACCACTGGGAAGAGGCGCTCGAAAGAAACGACAGAAATCATATAGGTGATCAAAGGTGATAATACCAGTACGATGTTTCACTTGTGGCAAAGTCA
>JAWOBC010000092.1:0-13431 GCA_046498165.1 Thermoplasmatota archaeon | reverse complement strand
GATCTAGATGGAACCTTACTTGATCATCAAACATACTCTTTTGCCCCAGCACAAAAATCATTACAATTCCTCAACAAAAACAACATTCCCGTAATATTCTGCAGTAGTAAAACAAGAAAAGAACTACTCTACTGGAAAGATCAACTCAACAATACCCATCCATTTATTTCTGAAAATGGTGGTGGTATCTTCATCCCGAAATCATATTTTTCATTCTCCTTTGAACACACAGACCATGATGAATCATCCTACATCATACGCTTTGGTGCCTCATTTTCACAACTTCAAAAGACCATGCAAGAATTGGAAGATCAGTTTGATGTCATCAGTTTTCTGACTATGCCAACAAAAACCATAGAAAAATACACTGGCCTATCTAAAAAAATGGCACAACTTGCTTCTGAAAGAGAATATGATATACCCTTTCTCATCAATGATCCCACACAGATAGATGATATCATTCAATATATACATCAACATCATCTTCACATCACCAAAGGAGGTCGGTTTTATCATCTCATCGGTGAAAATGATAAAGGAAAAGCCGTAAACATGCTCACCCGTCTTTATCATCAACACTATTCAACAGTTGAAAGCATTGGTATTGGGGACTCTGAAAATGATTTCAGCATGTTAAAACAGGTGAACAAACCTTATTTAGTCAAAAAAACTAATGGAAGCTATGCATCTTCAAATTTTTCGCATGCACAAGGAATCGGTCCAGAAGGATGGCACGAGATTATTGAAAAAGAATATCAGCATAATTCATAACATGCAAGGACATTAAGTAAAGATTAATCGCTTTTCTTTTTCTTCTGATGAATAGGACAAAAATAACTTGTTCTTCCGGAAATCTTCATGGTTTTCAACTGATGATTATCATTTAACGGGCAAACACCCTGTTTTGATCGATGAGGAATAAGAAACTCATCAGGATATTTATTAAAATCAGCCTTTTTTTCAACCGCAGTGGTCAACACAGATGAAATAGTATCAAAAAGTTTTTTTCTTTGTTTCTTTGAAAGCACATCAACAGATGTTGCTGGATGAATCCTTGTTTGAAACAAGATCTCATCAGCGTAAATATTACCAATGCCACTCAGAATATGTTGATTCATTAAAACAGATTTAATTTTTCCATGCCTACGAGAAATATCATCTAAAAACTCTTTTTGAGAAATATGTAAAGCATCGGGTCCTAACTTTTTTTCCTCAACATAAGCTTTGATGGTATCAATGATACGAACAAAGCCAAAAAGACGCTGACAATCAAATGCAAAACAATAATCATTACCAAATTCAATCAACATCCTAGTATGATCTGGTTGATTCCTACTATTTTTAAAATAGCTCACTTTTCCAGTCATCCCAAAATGAAGCACCATCCAAGAACCAGTATCCAACTTTAAAAAAAGATGTTTTCCAATTCTTTTCGCTTCAGTAAATGAATTATTTTTCAGAACCGTTTTAAGTTTTTTTTCACTGGTCTTTCTCAATATCTTTTTGGTTTTCACTATTACTTGATCTATTTGTTGATGTAAGGATGTGGCATCAATGTAGCGTTTAAACATCTCAACTTCAGGTAACTCAGGCATAGGACTTATCACTAAAACAAGGAATCCTACAAAAAATGATTGCATAACAAGAAATCGAAAAAAAGATAATACGAGCAATGATTTTATTAGATAATGAATCAATAACAAAATTGGTGGAAGAGTGAAAAAGACCACAGACTATGATGTCATCGTGATCGGTAGTGGATCTGGTGGGGAAATTGTTGATGCAGCCCTTTCTCAGGGATACACAGTAGCATGGGTGGATAAAGGACCGCTAGGTGGAACCTGTTTGAATGTTGGTTGTATCCCATCAAAAATGATAATTTATCCAGCAGATCGTATCATGGAAATCAAAGAAGCAGAAAAACTTGGTATCAACGCAACGATCACAGAAATTAATTTCAAAAGCATCATGAAACACATGAAAGAATCAATTAATGAAAGCCATGAACATATGAAACAAGGATTAGATCAACCCATCAAAGGATTTCAGTACTACAAAGGTGAAGCAGCCTTTGTCGATGATTACACCATTGAAATAAACAATGAACTCATCAAAGCTGAAAAAATATTTATTGGATCCGGTGCACGACCTACTATTCCCCCGATTGATGGTATCAATGACGTTGACTATCTTACTAATAACAATGTTTTTGATCTTCAAGAAAAACCAGAAAGCCTTATCATTGTGGGGGGAGGATACATTGCAGCAGAATTTGCTCATTTTTTTTCAGCGATGGGAACACAGGTCATTATTCTACAAAGAGGCAATCGATTAATGAGCAATGCTGAACCAGAGATTTCTGATCTTTTAAAAACAACCTTGGAAAAACGAATGACCATCATCACTGATTTTGAAGTCACCGCGGTGGAACAACAAAACCAAATCAGGGTCAGCGGAAAACACACGGTGAACGGTGAAACAAAACAGTTCTCAGCGGAAAAAATGATGATTGCAGCAGGGAGAACATCTAATGCAGATCGATTAAACGTAGAAAAAACAGGCGTAAAACTCGATGAAAAAGGATACATCAAAGTCAATGACTTTCTTGAAACTACAAAGAAAAACATCTGGGCATTTGGTGATGCCACTGGAAAATACATGTTCAAACATGTGGCAAATGAGGAAGCACTGATCAGCTGGCAAAATGCAAGCAGTGATCATCAGCATAAAATGAATTATCAATCTGTTCCCTATGCCGTGTTTACCTATCCACAGATAGCCGGTGTTGGACTAACTGAAAAAGAAGCAAAACAGCAGCATGATATCCTGGTTGGCAAAGCACAGTATGCTGATGTTGCCAAAGGAGAAGCTATGATGGAAGTTGATGGATTCAGCAAAGCCATTGTGAACAAAGAAGATGGAACCATCCTGGGTTTTCATATCATTGGACCCTATGCACCTATCCTCATCCAAGAAGTGGTCAATGCCATGGCACTTGGTGGACAAATCGGTTATATTGGTCAGGGTATGCATATCCATCCAGCGCTACCTGAACTCATCTTAAGGACATTTGGCAACCTCAAAGAACCAACTTTATAGGGAAAACACTTGTTTGATTCAAAGCATATAATTGATATCATACGTACTCGTTGGGTAAGACCAGATCATCTCTTTCAACGCTCCCTGGGTTATTTTCTGTTGCATGGCCAATGCAAAAATATTGATAACCTCTTCAGCATGATGGCCCAACAGATGAGCACCAAGGATCTGATCTGTTTTTTTATCAATAAGAATCTTATACCCAGAATGTTTCAATCCAATCCGACGAGAGGTATACCAAGAAGAGGTATCCTGAGCGTTCACCTGAAAAAATAAACCTTGCTTCCTTGCTTTTTCCTCAGTTAACCCCACTGATGATAGAGGAGGGATAGTAAATAATGTACTGGGAATAACCCCTGTTTTAAATTGACGAGATCTTCCAATAAGATTATCCCGTACTACTTTTCCTTCCGCACCCGCAACAGGAGTAAGTGGAAGACCGTTTGCAGCAACATCACCAGCAGCAAAAACCCGGGGATTAGAAACACTTTGCATGGATTCATTAACAGTTATCCCTTTTTTTGACCATATTACCTGTGCATTGTCAAGTGATAGATGATCAATATTTGGAATTCTTCCCGCCCCATGCATCACCAGATCTGCTTTCACTTTCTCAATGTTTTTTCCAGCTATTACTTGAAACATATCACTGGTTTTTTCAACGGCATGCACTGGCATATTAGTTAACAGCCTAATTCCTAGTTCCTCTGAAGCATCAATCAATGTCTTTACAAGATCAGAATCAAATTGACCTAATGGTTGATCACTTCGATGAAGAATAGTTACATTGGCACCGGCCCGAGCGGCGATATGAGCTAACTCAAAAGAAATATATCCACCGCCGATAAATGCAATAGAAGATGGGAGCTGCTTCAAATGAAAAAAATCATCACTGGTGCATACATATTGCTCTCCATCAATCTGAAGTGGTCTTGGTTTTGCCCCAGTAGCAATAAAAAAATGTTTAGACGAAATATGTTGATCATTGATTTTCACTGTTTTTGTATCTACAAAAGACCCATGGCCTTTAAAAATATCAATATCAGCATCTCTTAAAGATTTTTCAACACTTTCTGGTGTGCTCTCAGTAAATGTTTTTTTAAAAGAAATTAAATCACTCCAATCAATTCTTAGTTTTTCACCACTCGGTCCTTTTCCACTTAGCTTTTTCATTTGATCAACGGCTTCAGTAGCACCAACCAAGATTTTTTTTGGTATACAACCCCGCAAAGCACAGGTTCCCCCAAACGCTTGTTCTTCAATCAACGCAACATCTAAACCAGCATCAGCACAGGAATAGACCACTGTTTGAGCAGCAGCACCAGACCCAATAACAACTAAATCATAATCAAAAACCATCTTCTTCACTGATTCCTCTTTTTTCTACATTAAACGCCTGTTAATTAAGCTTGTTGATACACTTTCTTTGTTTGTAGGCCCTGCATTTTTCACTGCTTATAAGGTAAACGTCCACAGCACGATTGGAGTGTAAATAATAACACCAAGAATGAACATCAAGGGCTTTCCCTTCTTTCCCTGTGGGATGGAATGACGAATCACCGAAAACAAAAGACCTCCGATCACAAAACCAACAAGTCCGATTTGAACAAAACCCTGTAGATAATCAATAAAAATCCCGGCTAACACTACCCCAATAACGGTGGATGATGAAACAAACAAATGAACCAAGGATGAAGGATGACGTCTCACTGGTAAGGTGCTCACAGCGGTGAAAATCAGAATAGGAATAAATATCAACAATGCCTCAATTAAGCCTTGCTCAGTGAAATCAAAAATCACAATCCCTAACACCATATGATAAAAAAAAGAAATGAACTGATTCAGATTCTGCAAACGCTCATCAAGCAATGTATCACTACTATGCTGATACACATATTTTTCAACGAGATGAACAAAAATAAAACCAAACAATACCGTAACAAACAAGATTTGATCAAACTGCACCACACTTCTGCTAAAATGAGGAAACAAATCAACAAATACATAGGTTATTGAAATCCCTGCTGAAAACGAAATCACATGTGTATAATAATTCCCACAAGTATTAATGATCTGTTCACTGAAAAACTGCACCACTCCAAGAATAACAGCTAATAGTACTGCAAATAACAACATACTCTCATCACGTCTTCTCAGCCGTTAACAATGACCTTGTTTCCTTTTTATACGCTTCCACATTTGGTTGATCAAAAGGATTCACCCCTAAAAGACTTCCAAGTAGCATAGTCTGCATCATTTGAAACTGAAGGAATTGACCAATACTCTCTTCAGTTTTATCTGGTAAAACCACTTCAATAAATGGACGATTTCCTTTCACAAACGCTGTTTTCACTCCTTCATAAATAGCATTCATGATGTCATCTATGTTTTTTCCTTGAATACTATGCACCAACTGATCATACTCCCTGTAATCTGGGAGCATGATTTTTTGTTTATTGTTTTTCACCTGCACAAATATGGTGAATTTATCAAATGGTCCACCAAGATACAACTGAGCCATAGAATGAAGATCCGCAGAACCAATAGAAAACGTAGGAGTAAACCCGGTAAACACCTGATCACCATTGATATCATATTCCTTACCTAAGCTTTCAGCGAATAATTGTCGATACCATTTCCCCACAGACTCTAAATCATCACTGAACAAAAACAAATCATGAATATTTTTATCATGTGAATAATGAAGAAAACTAGTTGCAGCAGCAAGAGCTGCTGGATTATGTTCAATATTTTCTGTTAAACAACGTGATATCATCATCTTTGCGCCTTCTAACAAAGCAGTAATATCCACACCAATCATAGCCAATGGAAACAACCCAACCGCAGAAAAAACAGAAAACCGACCACCAACCTTCTTAGGAATTTTTAACACATCATACCCTTTTTTCCTAGCGAGATGCCAGAGTTTTGAACCATGATCAGTGGTCACCACCACAAAATCCTCAGGTTTCTCCTTATATTCCTGTAAAAGACTTACCAAAATCTCAAAATTAGCAATGGTTTCAGTAGTACTTCCACTTTTACTGACCACGTTTAAAAGAATATTACCATTGTTTTTCAATACTGGTTCAACAATTTCCTTGATATCATTGAGTAAATCTGAATCAACGGTATCAGCAAAAAGGATTTTCTTCCAATGATGTTTCAGATTATGCTTCTTTCCGAGTACAGCTTCAAAAACCGCGATTGTGCCAAGGTTACTTCCACCAATCCCTACAACCACAATATAGTTTGGGTTAAGATCCTTTTTGTGATCGACTACATTTAAAACCTTTTTTACTGTTTCTGAATCCACAGGTAAATTAACTGATGCTCGATCATCTTCAAATCCCTTTTTTGTTGCCTGATTTATTTTTTTTATCTCTGAAATCAGGTTGCTTTCCAACTGTTGAATCTGCTTTTGCGTAATCAAACTTCTCTCAAAATTGAATTGTATCTTATTCATAGATTCAGTTCCTCTTTTCACTTATGTTATCGTTTATTGTCTTTGAAAGATGATTGAACTATTCGCTGCCACAAAACAAGCCCCCTTCAAACTAAGATAATAATCCGTTAAAAGAAATATTGGTACTTGTTGAAGGAATTCTTTTCGTTTGTAATTCTTAAGAAATTCATGGTGAAATTCTGCTGAATTGATGATATCCCTATTTTTTTGCGCAATTCCTCCAGCAATAAACACACCACCACCAGCTAAAGCCTCTAACGCTAAATTTTTTGCACAACGAGCAAAAAAAATCTGAAATAATCGAAATATTTCTCTGCAACAATCATCCTTAGCTCTATATTTACTAATTAATTCTGCTTTTTCTTCTACTGAATCAATCTGCTGTGAATATTGATTCTCTGGAAAACGATGTGTAAAACGTAGATAACGATACATATCAACAAGACCATCTCCTGATAATACATCCTCGTAACAAACGGGAATATGGGGGTGATTCCTCTGCCGTATCGCATTAATTACTGACAGTTCATCATCATTAAATACAGGTATATCAACATGACCACCTTCACTTTCACTTGCATGATACATATCATGTTGTCGATCATATCGAAGAATTGATTTACCAAGTCCTGTTCCAGCACCAAGAAGAACCCGTGTTTTTTTCTCATTTTCAATTTTTGGTTTATTGATGCAAATCACTTCGTTTTCATCAGTGACATCAACAGTGTTCAACCCATAACCAAGGACTTGAAAATCATTTAAAATAAACAATGATTCCATCGCTGTTTCTTCTAATAATAGCTTAGTATCAATATCCCATGAAGCATTTGTCAACGAAACATAACGATGATCCGCTGAGACAATACCTGCTGCACCAATACATCCTCTTTTGATTTGAATATTGTATTTTTCTTCTGCAAACTGCAATGTTTCCTTTAAAGCAGGGAGAAGAGAAGAAAGTTTTTTTGTCTGAAAATCCAATGAAAACAACAAGGTTGGTTGATTATCGTTTATACCGGCGACTGCAATATTTGTCCTTGTGCCACCCACATCAGCACCTAACACAAAGGTTGCATATTGATTTGTTTCAATCGTCTTTTGAAAATACCTGGTGGTAAATGATGGAATAATATCTGTCATCGTCTTCAATCAACTCTTATCAATTATTCATCCTCAACGGAAACATCCTTCCAAAAGGCAACATAATCCTTAATCTTTTTAGCCGCAGGTTTCGGATCTGGGTAATACCATGCTGCATCCTTATTCACCTCTCCATCAATGATAACATCATAATAACTTGCTTTTCCCTTCCAAGGACAGGTTGAATGCTTATCACTCTCTTTTAACAAGTCTTTTTTCACTGTACCCGGTGGAAAATAATAATTTCCTTCCACTTCTTCAACTGCATCAGATTCTGCAATTACTTTATCTTTCCACACTGCTTTAACCATATCTTAGACCCTATAAGAGATAAGAGAAAATCGTTTATAAGACTTTATTTTATCCAGCAAACTACGTTTTAAACCAAAAAATGAAACCATATATTTTTGTTTAGCAACCAGCACCATAACAGGATTCTTACGAGTCATGGTAAAATATATTAGAACACTTTCCTTTCTCAGATACATACCATGACGGATTATTCAGCACTAAAACAAATCCCAATGATATCAACTGAATCATTACAACAAAATCTTGAAAATCCTTCTTTTTCCATTATCGATGTCCGCCCAGTAGAAGCCTATAATGGATGGAAACTGCAAGGTGAAAAAAGAAATGGTCATATTAAAGGAGCGAAAAGCCTGCCTTTGAAATGGCTGGATTATATGGATTGGATTGAAATTGTTCAAAGCAAAAAAATCCTTTCATCTCAAACTATTGTTCTCTATGGATATGATACAGATTCATCAGTAAAAACAGCTCAGCATTTTATTAAAGCAGGATATAATGATGTGACTATTTACCCCTATTTCATGGAGGAATGGAACCCAGATAAAACACTTCCTATGCATCATTTAAAACGATATCAGCAACTTGTTTCAGCACACTGGCTACAGGAACTTATCAGCACCAATCATGCCCCCGAATTTGATAACAAACGCTATGTGATCTGTCATGCACACTATAACAATAAAGCCGATTATGATCATGGTCATATCCCTCAAGCAATTAGCCTTGATACCAATCAATTAGAATCCTCCGAAACATGGAATAGATGCTCGTCTGAAGAACTCAAACTAACGTTGGAAGAATTAGGGATAACCTCTGAAACAACGGTAATACTCTATGGACGGTTTTCCCATCCAAAAAATTCAGATCCATTCCCAGGCAGCAGTGCAGGTCATCTCGGAGCAATTCGCTGTGCATTTCTTTTACTCTATGCAGGAGTCACGGATGTTCGTGTGCTTAATGGAGGACTGCAATCTTGGAAAGATGCTGGATTTGAAACAACAAAGAAAACCTATGAACCCCGACCAGTTGATGATTTTGGAGAAATCATACCTGTTCATCCAGAACTAGCAATCGATACCAAAGAAGCGAAAGAATATTTACAAAAAGATAATAAAAACCTTATTAGTGTCCGTAGTTGGAAGGAATTCATTGGTGAGGTAAGCGGTTATCATTACATTGAAAAAAAGGGTAGAATCCCTGGTGCCGTCTTTGGAAATTGTGGAACGGATGCATACCATATGCAAAACTATAGAAACCTTGATCATACCACCAGGGAATATCATGAAATAGAAGATATGTGGAAAGAAGTTGGAATCACACCAGACAAATACAATGCTTTTTATTGTGGCACTGGCTGGCGAGCAAGTGAAGCATTTTTCAACGCTTATCTCATGGGATGGCCCAATATAGCAGTGTATGATGGCGGATGGTTTGAATGGACAAACAAAAAAAATACCTATGAAACCGGTATCCCCTCTGAGAAATGAATAAAAAGAGAATAAACATAAACCAAAAAGAGAACTAACTGGAGTGAAAGAATTACCCCAGAAAGCAACATTATCCAAATTAAAAATTTTTTACAGAAAAAAAAGGATGAGGACATAGAAAAAAAAATCCTTACTGATCTCTCCGGTTCATCTAAAAAAATTTCAAGTATGTTTTTCTATGATGAAAAAGGATCAAAACTTTTTGAAAAAATCACTCAACTCCCGGAGTATTATCTAACCAGAACAGAAATCCCACTCATCAAACAAGCAGCCCAAAAGATAGGGGAACAGTTAACAGATTTTGATATCGTTGAATTCGGCAGCGGAGATTGCAGCAAGATTTCCCTTATTCTACAGCATATTCCTCAACAAAAACTGGATAGTGTTCGTTACATCCCCATAGATATCAGTTCTACGGCGATTACTCAATCAGCAGATCTTCTTTTACAACAATTTCCAGATATCACTATTCAGGGTATTGTCGCTGATTTCATGACCCAACTCCATCTCATCCCTCATACTAAGACTACTGTTTTTTGTTTTCTTGGAAGCACCATTGGTAATTTCTCAATGAAAGAAGCAGTGCAGTTTCTCAATAATATTAGAGATCATATGGATGAAGATGATTTTCTTCTCGTTGGTTTTGACATGCAAAAAAACAAAACCATCCTTGAAAAAGCATACAATGATACCCAACAAATCACTCAATCATTTAATAAAAACATCCTCAATGTCATCAATACTCAGATTGGTACTGATTTTGATACAGAGGACTTTACCCATGTTGCTTTTTACAATGAACGATTTTCCCGTATTGAAATGCATCTGAAAGCAACACAAGATATACAGATAAGCTGTCCATTGCTTTCATCTGCTATCACTCTCAATAAAGATGAAACCATTCACACAGAAAATTCTTACAAGTTTAGCACTGATCAAATTGAGCAATTAGCCAAAGAAACAGAACTTTTTATTAACCATTGTTACACTGATGATCAACAATGGTTTTCACTGGTTGAATTTAAAAAAAGATGAGGAAACCAATGATGTTTGATATCCAAAAGATACGATCTGATTTTCCCATTCTTCGTCAATCAATACATGGCAAACCATTAGTGTATCTTGATAACTCAGCCACCACACAAAAACCACAGCAAGTCATTGATTCCATCACCAATTTTTACACCACCATGAACTGCAATGTACATCGAAGCGCACACACTCTCAGTCAACAAGCAAGCACATCTTATGAATCAGTAAGAACAAAAGTAAAAGATTTTATTCATGCACAGAAAAATGAAGAAATCATTTTTACCTCTGGAACAACTGAATCCATCAACCTTGTTGCTCATGCTTTTGCAAACAATCTTATCTTTTCTCATGATGAAATCCTGATCAGTGAAATGGAACATCATTCTAACATTGTTCCCTGGCAGATGCTCTGTGAACGAAAACAGGCCAGGCTAAAAATTCTACCGTTTGATGATACCGGTCGCCTGCAGATAGAACAACTCCCAGAGTTACTGAATAAACAGATAAAGCTTATTGCTCTTACCTATGTTTCAAATGTGCTGGGAACTATTAATCCAGTTAAAAAAATTATTTCACTGGCTCATCAACACAACATTCCGGTGTTAATCGATGGAGCTCAAGCTATACAACATCTGCCGGTTGATGTGCAAGATCTTGATTGTGATTTCTTTGTGTTCTCTGGTCATAAAATGTATGCAGGAACTGGAGTCGGAGTGCTGTATGCAAAAGAAAAATGGTTACACAAGATGCAACCAGCTACCTACGGTGGAGGAATGATTTCCCAGGTTGATTTTGCGAAAACAACCTTTGCAGAACCCCCTCATAAATTCGAAGCAGGAACACAAAATATATCTGCAGTGATTAGTCTTGGAGGAGCGATAGATTATCTTACAAACATCGGCATGGAAAACATTGAAACCAATGAGTGCGAACTACTCAATTACGCACAAAAAAAACTTCAGAATCTACCAGGAATCACCATTTATGGAACCACTTCAGAAAAATGTGGTATCATCTCCTTTAATCTACAGGATATCCATCATTATGATGCCATGATGATCCTTGATAAAATGGGTATCGCAATCAGAAGTGGAAGACATTGTGCTGATCCCATCATGAATCATTATAACATCCCAGGCACACTACGAGTAAGTTTTGCTCTTTACAATACCAAAGAGGATGTTGATCAATTAATCAACGGGTTAAAAAAAGTTCAGGAGATGCATCAATAGCCATGACCTCAGACATACAGACAATCCAAGATGAAATCATTCATGAGTTCTCACAGCTACCCGATTGGTTCGCCAAATATGAATATTTAATCAACCTAGGAAAATCACTAAACACTCTTGATGAATCATTAAAAACAGAGAAAAACACACTATCTGGTTGCCAATCAACCGTTTGGATTACTGCTACATTACAAAATAATACGATTCATTATGAAGCGGATAGTGATTCACTGATAGTCAAAGGAATGCTATCCCTTTTACTCAACGTATTCAATAATCAAACACCTGAAACAATCAAAAATGCAGATTTATATTTTATAGAAAGCACTGGTTTAGATTCCCATCTCTCACCAAGTAGAGTAAATGGATTATTCTCAATCATAAACCATATTAAATCCACTGCAGAAAAAATGACCATTGAAAAAAAGATGCAATAAAACATTTTTCTACTGTTATCTCTTTTTAAATTCATTTTTTAGTATTTGTCCTTAATTGTACAATAAATATCACAATCTTTACAATTCTTGATACATGGGTCAAAATGAATATCTATTTCACAATTGCTGCATTCTTTTTTGATCATTTCTTTAATTTTATAGTTCAGATGATGAGTTTTTTCAACAGACATATTCTTATCAACGATTAAATGCATTTTTATGTTATATTTTTCCCCAATTTTAATGATATTTATTTTATGAAAAGAAATAATCTCTTCCTGTTTAATTAAGATTCTTTCAATAAGCCATTTTTTAAAATCTAGTTTACTATTTTCTCTCACTGGTTCAATATGAATAATAGATAAAAAACCTGTTTTATTTTTAATTTTTTGTTCAAGAATGTCAGCGAGCTTATGAGCTTGATTAATTAATAGATTCGTATCTACATTTGCATGAAGTGTTACAATCTTTGTTGTCCCATAATCATGCATTGAAATGTTATGAATACCTCTAATACCCTTTGTACTATCAGCAATATTTTTCAATTGTTCAACAATTTTTTTATCTGGGGATGTGCCAAGAAGACGATTCGAAGATTTCTTCAGTAAACGATAACCAACATAAATAATTAAAACTGCCACTAGTATCCCAAAAATCGGATCTAAAATTACAAAGCCATAACGTGCACCTGTTAGGCCAATGGCGACACCAATTGAGGATAACGCATCTGATCTATGATGCCATGAATCTGCTTTTAATACATCACTCTCAATTTTTTTAGAAATAGAAAATGAATATCTAGCCATAAGCTCCTTAATCACTGCTGAAAAAAGAATAATCACAACCACTACGAATACATATTCAGTATTGGAAAGACTTTCAAGATCAAGGAGTCTTTCAACTGATTGTTGGATAAAACTAAAACCAACAATTGCGAGAAGAACTGCTATAACTATTGTAGCAATATATTCTGCTCGTCCGTGGCCAAAGGGATGATGTTTATCAGGGCTTTTTTTCGCACTCTTAAAACCAAGAATTACCACAATTGAAGTTGATACATCAGATAATGAATGTACACCATCTGCGATAAGTGCAATACTATTGATAAATAAACCCAAAAAAATTTTGATCAAAAACAATAGAATGTTGCCAAAAATTGAGATAAAAGCTTGTAAATAACCATATTTAGCCCTAACTTTTGGATCATTGATATCTCCATAATCTGG
>JAWOBC010000043.1:0-8024 GCA_046498165.1 Thermoplasmatota archaeon | reverse complement strand
TATGGGATTATATGATCGATATGTTTGGTTAGATGATGTCTCGGAATCTGTAAAAGATGATTTTAAGAAATCCTATCTTTATCTGTTGAACAAGGCAACGATAAAAAATAATGGACGATGTCTCTTACTTAAAAACCCGAGTAATACTGCACGAATAAAATTATTATTAGAAATGTTTCCAGATGCAAAGTTTGTTCATATTCATCGGAATCCCTATCATCAATTCCTTTCCATGTCCCGGTTTATGAAAATCGTTATTCCACTGTATTGTTTGCAGACTCCCCCTTCTTTTGATGAAGTTGAAGAACATTTATTGGGCATGTATGAACATATGTATAGAACATATTTAGCGGAAAGAAAACTTGTTCCCAAAGATCATTTGATTGAGATTGGTTATGAAGATTTTGTTTCCGATCCATTGCCGGAGTTAAAACGGATATATGATACATTACATTTAGATGGGTTTACTGATGTTGAACATCGGTTTAGGGCTTATCTACTTGCTCAATCTGAGATCCATCCACATCAGTATACTATCAGTGATGAGTTAAGACAGAAAGTTTCTTCACGATGGGGTTTTGCCTTTGATGCGTTTGGATATGATCGATAGGTCTTTTTCTTAGAAAACCAAAACCTTTTTTAATGATATTTAATTACAGACTCGCAAAAATAATTAAATATAGTTAAATGTAATTAAATATAGTTAGGTGAACATAATGGCTGAAGAAAAAGAAGAAAAAAAATACACCACAATATCCATACCAACGCCTCTAGCAACAAAAATCAAAAAACGCATCGAAGGAACCGGATTCAACTCCCTCTCCTCCTATGTAACCTATGTCCTCAGAGAAGTCATCTCAGGAATAGAAGAAGAAGAGGAAGAAGAAGCATTCAGCAAAGAAGACGAAGAAAAAGTCAAAGAACGACTCCGAGCACTCGGATACCTCGACTAAAAAAAGGAGCATCAAAAAAATGCCACAACCACATGGAAGTAAACTCATCACCAGACATGCAACAAAACAACCAACAGATCTAAAAGAATTTCCAACACTAGAAATAAACACGAATCTCGCTGAAGACATCCTCAACATCGCAAACGGGGTCTTCTCACCGCTCACCGGATTTCTTGGATACAACGATTTAGATAACGTTGTTCATCACAAAAGACTCAGCAATGACATCCCCTGGACCATACCCATCCTCCTAGACACCACTAACAACAAAGATCTCAGCGAAGGAGACACTGCACTTCTCACCAATGAAGAAACCGGAGTGCAAGCACTCCTCGACATCAAAGAAATCTACAACTATGATAAAAAAACACTAGCAAAAGAAATCTACACCACCATCGAAACAGATCATCCCGGTGTCAACCACGTCTCAACCATGAAAGACAAATTCATCGGCGGAAACATCATCCTTCTCAACAACAACAAAAGACCATTTGATGAATACCATCTCAACCCCAGAGAAACACGCATCCTTTTCAAGGAAAAAGGCTGGAGAGAAATCGTCGCCTTTCAAACCCGAAACCCACCACACCTCGGACATGAATACGTCCAAAAAACCGCACTAACCTTTGTTGACGGCATCTTCATCAACCCCATCATCGGCAAAAAGAAACCCGGAGATTTCAAGGATGAGGTCATCCTCAAAAGCTATGAAACACTCATGCAACACTACTACCTCAAAAAACGAAGTGTGATGAGCATCCTCAGAACCAGTATGAAATACGCTGGACCAAGAGAAGCAATCCATCATGCCATTATGAGAAAAAACTTTGGTTGCACCCATTTCATCGTCGGAAGAGATCATGCCGGAGTTGGAAGCTACTATGGACCATATGATGCCCACGACATCTTCAAAGAATTCCCAGATCTTGGAATCACACCAATCTTTTTCCGAAGTTTCTCACGCTGCACCAAATGCAACAGTGTCGTCAATGACAAAATCTGTCCACATGACCAAAAACATCATATCAACTTCAGCGGCAAAAAAATCCGAGCTCTCCTCAGAGAAGGCAAAGTACCACCAGAAGACATGATGCGTAAAGAAGTCGCAGAAACCATTCTTCAATACGACCAACCCTTCGTAGAATAACCAAAAAAACAACTGAGGAACAAACACATGAAGGAACTAGAAAACCTCAAAGGAAAAGGCCTGCTCATCCATCACTGGGATACCGATGGAATCTGCAGTGCAAAACTCATCCTAGAACAATTCGGAGAACGCATCGTAGAAAACAAAACACCAACCCTTGGAAACTACTTTCTCACCGAAAAAGAACTCAACGAATGCACCGGTTTTGATTTCATCATCGTCGTAGACATGAGCCTTCCAGAACAAAACATACTCACTCTAGCAGAAAACGCACAAGTATTCATCTTTGATCATCATCTCGGAAAAGAAATCACAGAAGTCTTTCATCACAACCCCGTTATCAAAGGAGAAAACCCCGATGAATATCCCAGTGCCAGCTGGATCGTCAATGACTATCTCAACAACCCTGTAAACCTCTATGCACTCTTAGGAATCATTGGTGATCATGAACAAAAAATCAAAAACAACCCACAATTCAATCAGATCATCGATGATTTCTGTAAAGAACATGATCTAACTTTTGATGATTTACATCAAATGGCCTATCTACTGGATTCAAACTACAAAAAAGGAGATAAAACCGCGGTAGAACAAGCACCCTATTATCTGTTAAATCATCCCGGACCCAGACCAATCCTAACAAATAATACCTGGAAAAACAACCTCAACGAACTCGATGAAGAAATCAACATGCTTCTTTCCCAACCCATTGATACCACTGATAGCATCATCATGAAAACCATGAACACATCTTCAAACATTATCTCTACTATCACCAGACAACTCGCCTGGAAAAACAACCAAGACACACTGGTCATCAACAAAGGCTATTTTGATGATGAAGACCAACTGTATGTGCGCACCATTAATAATGACATGCAACCCATGATCACCAAAGGAAAACAATACGGATTCAAATGTGGTGGGAAAAAAGAAGTCCTTGGTGCAATACTACCAAAACAAAAAACCCAATCATTTGTAGATGAAATCATCAGCTATCTTAGCAAAAAATAAAAAAAATGGAGGAAAACAAACATGAAAGAACAAAAAGCAACAAATGTCACCTGGCATGATCACAAAGTCAACAAACAAGACCGTGAACAACTCCTCAACCAAAAAGGAGCAGTACTCTGGTTCACGGGTCTATCTGGCAGTGGCAAATCAACTATTGCTAATGAAGTCGCCTACAAACTCCATCAAATGAATCATTTTTCCTACGTTCTTGATGGGGACAATGTAAGACATGGATTGAACAAAGACCTGGGATTCAGCCCAGAAGACCGCAATGAAAACATCCGTCGAATCAGTGAAGTCGCTCATCTTTTCGCTGATGCAGGCGTGATCGCTCTTACTGCATTTATTTCACCTTATCAAAAACTTCGGGATTTCTGCCGAGGTCTTCTTCCTGAAGGTCATTTCTTTGAAATACATTGCAAAGCAAAACTGGATACCTGTGAAGACCGTGATCCAAAAGGACTTTACAAAAAAGCACGCGCTGGAGAAATCAAGGATTTCACTGGAATCGATGCACCATATGAAAAACCAGAAAACCCCGAACTCATCCTTGATACCGATACCTATGATGTCGAAGAATGTGCAAACCAGGTCATCGAAGCATTACAACACAAAAAAATCATTTAACATCAGGTTGGGGTAAACCATGGAATTAGACCCATCAACAAACTATATCGTTTCAGGCATCGAACGATCCGGGACCAGTATGCTGATGCAAATGCTTTCAAACGGAGGCATTCCAGTAACCTTTGATGAACAACGAAAGCCTGATGAAAACAATCCCAAAGGATACTATGAACTGGCTGGTGGAAAAATCATCAATCAGCTCATGAACAACAACTTTCCCTTCAACGAATACCAAGCAATGTTTATCAAAATCACTGCTTACGGCCTAAAATTCCTCCCAGAAGGAAACTATAAAATCATTTACTCAGAACGAAACATCAATGAAATCCTTGATTCCATGGAAAAAATGGCAGAAATCACTGATGAAAACCGAGAGGAAACCAAAGAAATCTTTCTTAAACTTAACCAGATGATCAAACAAAAAATCAATGAAAGATCAGATTGTGACGTTCTCTTCACTAACTACAATGATATCCTGAAAAACCCTGAAACTGAAATCAAAAAAATACCCTCTTTTCTTCAAACAACAGATGCTGATATTGCGGCCATGATTGAAACCATTGATAAAAAACTCTACAGACAACGACATTCTTCAAAAACAGCGTAACACTCAAAAACACCATAACTCATAACCATGCTAAAACATGTCAATAACATCATTGTTTACTTCTCCCTTTATTCACAAAAAAAGAAATGATGTAGTGTTTCTCATCGCATCATTGCTCATTCTTCTTATTTTTTATGTTCTTCCAACACCAACTGGGCTTACATCATCAGGAAAAATGATGATCGGCATCCTTATTACTGCTGCGCTTCTCTGGATCACTGAACCAATTCCACTTGCAGCAACTGGTCTATTCATCATCCTTTTGCAACCCCTGCTTGGTATCATGTCCGCTGAACAAGTCTTTTCCAGTTTTGGAAACCAAGCCGTCTTCTTTCTCATCGGCGCATTTATCATTGCTGCTGCCATAGAAACACAAGGCCTGCATAAACGCATGGCCCTTGCTTTTCTTAAACGATTCGAAACCACTCCTCGTTTTTTCACCTTTGGTATAATGATTTCCTGTGCCATGCTTTCCTTTATCATGCCAGAACATGGCGTTGCCGCACTTTTTCTTCCCATCATCCTGTCAATACTAGTTGCGATGAGACTGATACCAAAACAAAGCAACTTTGGAAAAATAAGTCTGCTCAGCATCGCCTATGGCTGTAGCATTGGAAGCTTAGGTACTCTCATAGGAGGAGCACGAAACCCGCTCACCATTGGTTTTCTCTCCGATGCCGGCATAACAGTCACCTTCGTGGAATGGATGATCTATGCAATCCCTGTGGTCATCATCACTCTTCCCATCGTCTGGGTCATCCTTCAAATCGTATTTCCTATTGAAATCAATGATATCACCCTTGCAAAAAACGAAATAGAAAACCAAGTAGCAAAACAAGGAACACTCAAAAAACAAGAAATACTGGTACTCAGCATCCTTGTTTTCACTATCTTTCTCTGGATCTTCTTCTCCCATTACACCTACTTTGGTCTTGCTGGTATTGCTCTTCTTGGAAGCACACTCCTTTTTATCACCGGAACAATCAACTGGAAAGATGTGGAAAAAAAAGTCCCCTGGGGAATCATCCTTCTCTACGGGGGAGCAATCACCCTCGGCATTGGCATGCAACAAACCGGAGCAGGAAGCTGGATTGCACACAACATGTTCACTATTCTTTCAGGAAACCCCTACAGCATCATCTTTGGACTCATCCTGTTCACCGTTCTTCTTACTAATGTGATGTCAAACACTGGAGCTGTTGCAGTACTTCTCCCCATCGGCTTTGCAATCGCAACAGAAATACCCTCCATTAGTCCTCTGCTTTCATCAATGATCATTGCTCTCAGCGGTGGACTCGCCTTTATCTTCATCATCGCTACACCAGGCAATGCCATTACTTATTCAGCTGGATACTTTACCACTAAAGATCTCTTCAAAGCAGGAAGCATCGCCAACATCATCTGCATCTTCATCATCTTTGCCGTTGCCATTTTCTACTGGAAAGGAGTACTAGGACTATGAACAACAATAAAATAAGAAAACACCTATTCAGAAGCAACATAATAACAACAAAAACATAATTAGAGGATTGAAAAAAAACCATGTTTCAAAAAATCCTTGTTCCCGTCTCATCCGAATACTACTCAAAAGATGTCATAAAACGAAGTATCTTTCTTGCAGAAACATTTAAAGGAACCGTACATCTGCTTTACATCATCGAAGAACAACCACTGCAACAAATGGAACACCGATCAGATACCCATCGAACCCACTATGATCAAACAGAAACACACCGAGACATTATCACCAGTCATCAACAAACCGCTGATGATATCGTCTTTGAAGATGCACAAAACATGTTTCAACAAAACAACATCCCCATCAAACACAAAACCATCCATGGAGAATTCAGTAGCATTGTAACAACAGAAATCCAAAAACATGCCTATGACCTGGTGGTCATGGGTTATGAAAAAGGATGCATGATCGACTACCGACTCCTCGATGAACTCACCATCCCTGTCTGGATCGAAGCAGGCGGAAGCCATGAATCAATCCTTGCGGTCTGTTCAAATCTAGCACCCAATCAAAAAGTACCAAATATGAGCATCCAACTCGCAAAAGCATTTCACTGGAAACTCTACATGCTCTACGTTATAGATATACAAGACACCGTAGAAGTCGATAAAAACGGCATCCGATCACCACGAAAACCAAAACGAGATCTTCTCTTCGCCGGACAAAACTTTGTCAACAACATGAATGAAAAAAACATCGCGGTTAAAACCGTCGAAGGAAAACTAGAAAACCAAACCATCAAAGAAGCCAAAAACCTGGCTGCAGGCCTGGTCATCATCGGACGTGAACAAAAAAAACGAGGAACACTAGGTCTTCCTGCAAAAAACGTGAAACAAAAAATGGCAGAAAAATGCAAATACTCACTACTTTTTATTAATTAAACTTGCAGATTTCCTTGAAAAGTTATAACAAAAACACTCACCTTTACTAATTAATAAGTTTTTAAATAAACAAATGTATTATGGTCAATCTAGTTCATAACATTAAAAAAAATGTGATTCATCATGAAAGCGGTTATCCTTGCAGCAGGAGAAGGAAAAAGACTGAGGCCATTTACAGAAACCAAACCTAAAGTAATGCTTCCTGTTGCTAACAAACCCATTGTCGAACATGTCGTTGATGCCCTTGCAGCCAACGGAATACAGGATATCATCATCGTGGTAGGCTATAAAAAAGAATCAATCATGCAGCATTTTAAATCATACCAAAAAGCAAACATACACTTTGCCACCCAGGAAAAACAACTCGGAACAGCTCATGCATTGATGCAAGCAGCTCAATTCATCGATGATTCATTCATCGTTCTCCCTGGTGATAATATCATCAGTTCCTCCTCGATTTCAAAATTAATTCAACATCAAAATGAATACGTTATAGGGGTTAAAAGATCAAATAAACCATCTAAATATGGGATGGTTTCACTTTCAAATAAAAAATTAAATGATATTATTGAAAAACCAGCGGTAGAACAAGATTCCCTCATCTCCACAGGCATATATACCTTTCCAACATCAATTTTTAAATCAATTCAGCTCCTTATCGATGAAGGAGATTATACCATTACTTCATTAATTCGAAATGAATTAAAAAAAGAAACCAACATCACTGCCGTAGAATTACATGACTGGATAGATGTTGTTTACCCATGGGATTTACTTTCTGTAAATGATGGTCAATTACGAAAAACAAACTCATCAATAAATGGAATAATAGAAAAGAATGTAACCATCAAAGGACCTGTTTTCATTGGAAAAAACACCCATATTCACTCCGGAACATATATCGTTGGACCAGTGATCATCGGAGAGAACTGTGAAATCGGTCCATATACCTGTATTTTCCCATCAACTACCATTGGTGATAACTCTATCATTCGTTCATTTTCTGAAATAAGAAACAGTGTGATCATGAAAGATGTCAACATCGGATCAAACACCGCTATTTCACATTCAGTTATTGGAACAGGTTCAAGCGTTGAACAGGGCTATTCAACCCTAGTTGGAGCTGCAAAGAAACACTGTAATGAAGAATGCATATCAGTCAAAGACATTGGAGTGATGATAGCTGAAGATAGTATCATCCAACCTCATGTCATTACTCATCCTGGAGTAATCATTAGCCGATATTGTCAAATTTCTCCACTGAAACAAATACAAT
>JAWOBC010000005.1:0-4573 GCA_046498165.1 Thermoplasmatota archaeon | reverse complement strand
ACGCGCCCGGGTGTACGAGCATAAGACGCTGTTAACGATGTTCGTGACGGTGCTCGGGGTTAACAGTGGGGAAATAATATACAGGACAGGCGACTACGCACGATGGATGCCTGATGGCAATATTGAATTTTTCGGCCGGGTGGATAACCAGCTCAAGAACTTTAGAATTGCATTGAGCTTCGGTGAATGTTTCAATGATTCAGCGATAGCTTTCAACATAATCACCGTAAACGTAATATGATGGCTGCCCTCCAAATCCTTTCGTCGCTTACAATAATATGCATAAAAATCAGTGATATCTGGTTCATACAGATAAGTCGCATGAGGAGTTTGACCCCATGCATTACTAGTAGCATGAGCAGTGACTCTGCGGCCGATATCAAAGATATCACTTTTAAGAATGGTGAGTTTTTTTCCGAATAGGCTCATAAATGTCCCCTAATAAAAGATTCTATCCACTCAATATATTAATACATATTGATCAGAATCCTAAAAAAAATACTCATATTTCTCACGAAAAAAACTTATTAAAATCCATTTTTTATATTTTTTTTAAAAATTTAAAAAAGATACCTTGCTTCAGAAATTCTCAGCAGATACGAAAGCTATTTATAGGGTGAGAGGTTGTGTGGCAGATAAAAAGAATTTAGATTATTGTTCCCAACATTTGATTTTTCTCAAATTTTCGGACTTTTTCTTCACTTCTTTTTTTAAACAGAAAAAAAACAACAAAACGAGGTAAAAAAACATGAAAGGAAAAGTAAAATGGTATAACGCACGGAAAGGTTATGGATTCATCGTTGGTGAAGACGAAAAAGATATCTTTGTACATCAAAACGATATCGCAGCAGGCACACAACTCAATGATGACGACACCGTGGAATATGAAAAAGAAGATTCAGATCGAGGACCCAAAGCAACAAACGTAAAAAAAATCGAGTAGATCAACTAAAAACAAATGAAACGATTTAATCAAATCCTCTTTTCATTACTTTTAGAGCAAAATCGCTTGAAGAATGAATAAAAACAGATTTCTACATAGAAAAGGGAGAAAAACAGATTTTTTGTTTTTTTAATACATTCCTTTTACAAGGCATGTGAACCAAAACCTTTTTTCTAGGAAATAAGCAGTTTAATCCATTCAAAAAGAATAATGGTTAACTGATCAACTGTTTTTGTTACCTATCTATAAATGATCGGAGGAGAAAATGAATCTTAATGTATCGGAGTTTACAAAACCATGAAATTCGAAGACCTACAGCTAGACCAGGGCATCATAGAAAAAACCATTGAAAAAGGATTTGAAGAACTCACCCCTATTCAAAAACAATGTATCCCTGAAATTCTTAAACAGCGGGATGTGGTCGGCCAAGCAGAAACAGGTTCAGGAAAAACCGTTGCATTCTGTCTGCCCATCCTTGAAAAAATAAAACCAAAACAAGGATTGCAAACCGTTGTGCTTACACCAACTAGAGAACTCTGCCAACAAGTAACAGATGTCTTCACTAGTTTTGGAAAAAAAATGGGCATCAACACCATCAGCATCTATGGCGGCGTGGGCATCAATCCACAAATCAAAAACATTAGAACCGCCGAAGTCGTAGTGGCAACACCGGGAAGAATGCTTGATCATCTTCGTCGAAAAACAATCAATTTCAGAGATGTTCGATTTCTTATCCTTGATGAAACCGATAAAATGCTAGAAATGGGATTTATCAAAGATGTGGAAAAAATCATTAGTTACACCCCAAAAAACAGGCAGACATTGATGTTTTCTGCAACTATTATTCGAAGTATCCATCGACTGATGAACAAGCATTTAAAAAACCCAGTAATGATCAAAACGAAATCACAAGTAGATAAAACCAAACTCAATCAGATCTATTATGATATTCAAAATAAAAATGATAAATTCCCCTTACTCGTCCATCTCCTGCAACATGACACTTCAGGTCTTGCCATTGTTTTTTGTGGCACCCGTCATATATCAGATGTGGTAGCAAAAAACCTCAGAAAACAAGGGATCAATGCCACCGCAATCCATGGTGGAATGAGTCAAAATAAAAGAACGCAATCACTGACATCACTGAAAAATGAACGAACCGATGTACTGGTAGCAACCGATGTCGCGGCTCGTGGTCTGGACATCAAAAACGTGAGTCATATCTATAATTATGATGTTCCAAAAACATCTATTGAATATGTTCATCGAATAGGAAGAACAGCTCGTGCAGGAGAAAACGGTGTGGCAATCACTCTTCTCACTCGACCAGATCATCCTAATTTCAGACGAGTACAACAAAACGATGAACTGATCATTAAAAAAGCAGAGATACCAGAATTTGAAAAAGTATCTTTTACCATGAGATCAAATCGAAGAAGACCGCAGAGAAAAAGACCACAATATAAAAGAAGTAAGAAACGCCGGTGAAGTGCATTCTTACATCTTATTAATTCAGTTTCTTGATAAACAGAGGAATTCCCATATCTCTTTTTTCATCGTTTATTAAAATAAACTGGTTAATATCCACCGATCTTAAGTGTTGGATCACCAAACAACTGCCATTGCTGCACCATTTTTATATCCATTTCATCACCTGCACCTAGAAACGAATGCAGATATGATTTCATGGTCTCCTGTTGAATATGGCCAAGATTTCTCAGACCAAACTGCTGATACATCTCTAAAAAGAAAAGTTCTAACCAGCCATCATAGATCTCTAAATAATCATTCACGCCATTGTTATCATTATCATCCATGGCATGAGTGCCAAGACCCGTGTTTGCAATGGTTGCAATACTTCCTCCTTTTTTCTGAATCGCTAGATGCCAGGCCCAACAATGAGTGGTAAAGGTAACTTTTCCTTTTTTCAATCGATCCATGATGGAGACATCATATTGACCATTGTTACATCCACCAACTAAGGTCACTGGAAGCTTGTCTTTGTTTCGTAACAAATCCATGTGAATGTTTTTGTAAAAGGTAATCTTTTTTAATTTGGTCAATGAAGGAGCCCAACCTGAAGCATCAGGTGGATAATGAATACCCCAAGCACTAATCCCGCCATGACCACAGAAATAAGCAAAGCCAGCACCCTGATTGAATGCTTTTCGAATATCACGAGTAAGCAAGGTGTTTTGCTCTGTTGCAAAGAGTTCAACAGGGTTGAAATCATCAAGGATTTCTGCAGCCCTTTCCATGATCAATACGCCCTCACTGATCCCTGCATCATCTGCCCAATGATCTCCACTGATCAATAAGAGATTTTTAAACCAATTACTGTTTTTCGTCTGTTCTTCATAGGTAATGATTTTATCAACTATTCGACGGACCTCCCATTTATTCCGACAGGGAAGCCGTCCTAATTTAACATCTGGATACAAATCCATGTTATCGATGATGCCACCATCATATTCCGCAAAGACATCATTTTCATTGCTATCCCAACTGCTGAAATTACCTACTGAATCGTAAATATCTGCATAATAAAGATCAGCGATAAACGCTGGTTCAATGATTTCCTGAGTACCCTCTCTGATAAGCACATGGCTGTAACGAACAGGTAGATTCCATCGAGTAGATTGTCCATCTCTTCCACCAACAAGAAGAACATATTCAATACCTGCATTTTCAATTTCCTGTTTAATAAAATACTTGATTTTTTCCTGAACATCCCGCCCATGACTTTCTTTAGCTATCTCTTCAACGGTGGTAATCCTTGTTTCAATGCCTTTTTGGTTTTTATGATTTACAAGATCTTGAAGGTTTTTTATAAAATCATTTGGTGAAATAATCAATAAATCATAGGAATCAACATCCTTAAGGATAGGTTTTTCCGGTTCTTCATAAAGTATAGTAACCGTTATATTTTCAACGAATACCGCTGTGTTGAGTAATGGAGCATAACGAACAGGATACACTCTTACTGAGAGAAATGTACGATGTTGATCATCTGATAAGCCTCCTCCTGTATGATATGATGCAACTTTTGAAGGAAACAATGCTACGCTATCATAGATGGTCTTGCTTTCTTCTGTTTTCGTGGAACAAGAACCATACGCAAGCATCTTAGACAATGTTATATTCATAGGATCTGAAGATTCAACGGAAAAATTAACGATACGTGATCCAAACGGAAGTTCAAATGTTGTTATATTGACTGGTAGAACGGGCCATTGATCATGGATACTATTGAAATCCGTTTCATTCACATAGATATTAAGGGTGTTTTTTCCTTCAGTAATCGTTGGTTTAGAAAAAGTAAATTCTTGCTGTATCTGTTTCATTCCCACAGGGATTGTTATCTCTTCTTTTACTTTATGCGGCCCCAACCCACAGCCTCGATATTTCCGTGATCTGAGGCCAGGTGAACTCGAAAATCGTTTTCGAGAAGCAAATCGATAAGATTCGTCATGAACGGTTGCCGGGCCCACTGTCGCACCTGGTTGTGCATTCCCGCAGCCCCCAGCTCCATGCCGTGCATGATGTTGTCCACCTTGTTGACCACAAGCCCAACAACCCGCGTCCTGGAACGAGTTACCAACTCCTCCACGCTCTCCAGGGATCCGTCTC
>JAWOBC010000144.1:0-15910 GCA_046498165.1 Thermoplasmatota archaeon | reverse complement strand
TCTGCGATTTCTTTGATGGGGCTGGGAAATAAGAAAACCGATCGACCATTGAGCGCTAACGTAGGTTTTACTTTTTTGATGAGTTTCACTGCACCATCTACATCAATGTTCATCTCTTCATCATTGAACGGATAGGAGACAAGATTAATCCCTCTCAGGGATGCTGCTCCCCATTTTCCAAAGGAGATATGTGCTCCATTTGCTAAATCTAAAACAGTTGCAGTTTCTCCTGGTTTGATTAATGCTTTGAGAATGGCCATGTTAGCGGTGGTACCTGCTGTTGGTCGGACATCTGCATAGGCACAGTTGAACAGATTTTTCGCTAATTCTATTGCTGATCGTTCCACATTATCAAAAAATCCACAGCCCTCATAATATCTATTCCCTGGTGTTCCTTCTGCATATCGACCATGGAAATCCGAGATTAACATTTCTCGGCATAATGGTGAAAGCACATTTTCACTTGCGATCATAGGAAGGGATTCTGCAAAGAATTGATTGTTATCTTTTGCTTGTGTGCGTATATATTCAACCTCATCATACCAGTCCATAAGAATCAACTCAAAAAAGCTGTAATTGCTAACTGGATAAAAAGGTAATGGCCAGTAGATGTATGAAACGGTTTTAGATTTCTTTGTTATTTTTTATTTAGAGTTCAATGAGATCTCGGTTGACATCTGTTAACAGCCGGTATCCTTTATCGGTGATGAGAATATCGTCTTCGATGCGAACGCCTCCATAACCTGGAAGATAAATACCGGGTTCCACGGTGAGAACCATGTTTTTTTCCAAGGGAACCGTTGAGGTTTCCTGAAATCCAACGCCACCATCATGAACGCATAATCCCAGGCTATGCCCGGTGGAATGGATGAATCGACCGGAGAACTCGCTGTGATCGATGACTGTTTTGGTGAGCTGATGAATATCAGATGTTATGATTCCTGGTCTGAGATGTTGAAAGGCTTGCTGTTGTGCATGCTGCACGGTTGCATGCATTCGTTTTTGTTTTTCTGAAGCAGCTCCATACACAAACGTGCGGGTCATATCTGAATGATAATGATGATAGCGGGCACCGAAATCACAGAGAATGAAATCTCCTTTTTGTAATGATGTTTCTGCATGAGTATAATGCGGTTGAGCAGTATGAGCACCAAAGGATGCGATGGTTTCAAAAGCGGGTGCATCTGCACCATGTTGTTGAAGCAGATGATTAATGGATGCAGCTAATTCATTTTCTGTTATTCCAGGTTGTATCATTGATGGGATTTCTTTTGCGGTTGCTACCGCGATATCACAGGCTTTTTGTATGGTTTGAATCTCAGTGTTGTCTTTTTTCATTCGAGCCTGAGAGAATGCAGTTGCAGCATCCACAAATGAAATATTAGGAAAAAGTTTCGTTAGCTGAAGATAATCATGATGCAGTAGACCTTGGCTGTTAAAACCAATTTTTTGAGCAGAGGATAATAATTTGACTAACATGGTTTGATACTCATCTTTTGTTTGATAGGAAAGAAGGTTTAAGTGACTCTCTGATGCACTTTCTTCTTCCAGTGTTGAAACCAGAAGTTGACCAGTTCCATCTGGATATATTACTGCAGTGCAATGCTCATAAAGTCCTTGATATAATCCAGTGACATAAAAAAAATTGGGATCAATATAGGGATCTATTCCATTGGTGATGACAAGGGCATCTATGTTTTCTTCTAGGTGATTGAAAAGGGTTTTATTTCTTAATTGAAGCTGTATCATACGTATACCATATGCTAAATCAATAGATATCACTATTCAGTAAGTGAATGATTGATGAACCAGTAGCATCCATTTTTTTGGTTAAAAAAAACAAATGAAACAAAAAAAAGATGATGTATCAGCGTAGAATGTATTATTTTTTGTATGAATTAATCAGGTCCTGAAGACTTTCCAGGTTTTCTCTAATGGTTTCAACTTGATTCATCTTTTCATGTTCAAATGTTTCTAGTATATCCGGTAATGGTTTGGTCAGTTTGTAGATATGAACCGGACGTCCTTTTCCCTTCTTTTTTAAATCTTTTTTTCGGGCCCAACCACGTTTTCGAAGTTCCTGCATAGCCACACTAACCTCAGGCTGGCGGAGGTTAGCTCCTTGTTCAACATCAGCGGATCGGCATTCATCACATTGGGAAATATACACCAATGTCTTGGCTAGATTTCTGGGCATTCCGAGGTCGGTAAACAAATCAACTGCTCGTTCATCATCCTCATCCAGCACCATTGCTCGTTTACGTTTCATCTATCCTCTCTCCTCCAAATGAGAATCATTTATAGCTATTTATATTTTTCTTATTTTTTCATTTTCTCCATGGTTTTGGTCAGAGAAAATGTGGTGATTTGGTAAATGAAATGATCGTAATTTAATATTACTTTCATGAAGCATTTCCAAAGCAAGTGTATCAGGGTAATCTCCATCATAAACAATTTCTTTGACATCTGCATTGATAAGCATCTTTGCACAGACAACACAAGGAGTATTTGTTACATAGATGACTGAATCCTTTATAGAAACTCCAAAGACTGCTGCTTGTATAATCGCATTTTGTTCCGCGTGTAATCCCCGACAGATCTCATGACGTTCACCAGAGGCAACATTAAGTTCCTCCCGAAGACAACCTGTTTCAGCACAGTGTTTTAATCCTTTTGGTGGGCCATTGTATCCTGTGCTGAGCACATGTTTATTTTTCACAAGCACTGCTCCTACTTTTCGACGAAGACAAGTGCTTCGGCTGGCAGCAAGATAGGCCATTTCCATGAAATATTCATCATAGCTTGGTCGAGACGTCATTAATCACAGATAATCAATAACAGTGGTGTGTTTAATAATATTACCAAGAAAAGACCCAGAACCCTTTCGACATCATTCTAAATTGGGAAATCATCAGCACATTTAAAACTAGATACTGCATTTCTAGTGCTAGATTTAGATGGGTGAGCAAAAGATGAAAAATAGGTATGGTATTTATCAAGCAACATCATCGAGTTGTGTGCTCTATAAGGAAAATAAGGATGGTCAACAATCCACGTTTACCATGCTTAATACAAAGAAGAACTCGACACAAGACATCATTGTTTTCATTGACAATGAACAGGCAGATCAAGAGAATATATATCTAGAAAATATTAATTCTCCAAAGGAGATTTTAGAAGCGTTTAACCAATGGGCTGATGATGCACCAGTGGTATTTGAAATGGAAGCTCAGACCTGTTTAAGCCATTGCATGAAACAGAAAAAAACCAAATGAAATCTTATTTTTCAAGGGAAATAGTAACCTGATCAAAATCCTTTGGAACATAGGATTCAGCAAAGATTTCCCGGGCATCATCTTGAATGTCACGATAGTCTAGATATCGTGGACTAATATGGGTAAGATACAATGCTTTTACCTTTGCTTTTTTAGCAATTTCAGCAGCTTGCGCTGCCGTTGAATGCCCATAATTTAAAGCGTTTTCTTCTAAATCCGAGGCAAAGGTTGCTTCATGAATAAGCACATCAGCATCTTGAGCAAATGAAATCATGTTTTTCGTAGGTCTAGTATCTCCTGAAAAAACAATTTTTCGGCCCCGGCGAGATGGCCCTAAAACCATAGAAGGTGTAACCAAGGTGCCATCTTCAAGGGTGACTGCAGTTCCTTTTTGTAGTTTACTGAACAGTGGTCCTTCTGGAATACCAAGTGAAAGTGCTTTTGGTTTATTGAACCGTCCTGGTCGTTTTGCCTCGATTAATGCATATGCTAGAGAGGGAATACCATGATCTGTGGCAAGGGTTTCAATCGCATACCCATCTAGATCAATGTGTTCACCCGGTGTTAATTCATAAGCGATGATGTCATAGGTTGGTTTGAAATACCCTAATTGTAGCAGTTGATTAAGAAGAGGTATCATTCCTTTTGGACCATAGATATGAAGTGGTGTTCTTCGATCATTTAGTTGCATGGTTTGAATTAATCCAGGAATTCCTAGAAAGTGATCTCCATGGAAATGAGTGATGAACAGATGGGTGATCTGCATGTAACTTAATTGTGATTTTTGAAACTGTCGTTGGGTGCCCTCTCCACAGTCAAAGAGCAGGATCTCCCCATCTCGTTTCACTGCTAGAGAAGTGACATTTCGTTTGACCGTGGGCCAGCTGCCACCGGTTCCAAGGAAAATAAGTTGTAACTGCGTCATAGCGCACCAGTGATAGAACCATATCCTAAAAGCATTATGGTCATATTTTTTGATACACAAAAAAATGACGGGTGAGACTTTGATGCACCCTGATGGGATAATATTTTTTTGGGATGAGATAGGCTTCTGCAAATGATGTATAGGTTTTTTGTGGAAGACCAATAACTGCATAACCATCTTTTTTTAAGACTGCTGCGATTTGTTGGAAAGCCCGCTGGTATAAACAAGATATATCCTCTCCTTGTGTTGAGGTTGCTTTACCATAGGGAAAATCAGTAACCACGGCATCGATTTGTTGATCAATGGTTTTATCTAGTGATCCAATGTCAGTGGAAAATAATGCTTGAGAGGAAAGTCCATAATGGTTGAGATTCTGGTTGGTTCCATGAATCATTTTCTCTTCGATATCACATCCAATGATGTTAACCCCCATGAGACCAGCTTCAATAAGGATCCCACCGGTTCCACAAAAAGGATCTAATAGCAAACCATTACTGGGAACCTTTGAAAGATTAACCAGTAAACGAGCTAATAAGGGATGAAGAGAGATCGGTGAAAAAAAGGGACGGTGATGTGCTTTTCGTTGCTGAAATTGACTACGATTTATTGAAGCAAGAAGTTGACCCACATACAGTTTTTCATCGGTAATGATGACTCGGATTTCACTATCAGGATGTTTTAATGAAACCCGTCTATCTTTAGTGTAAATCTCTGCAAGTGATTTCACTATTTTTTGTGAGGATATTTGTGTTGATCGGTTTCGATAGCTGACCGCAACGCTTCCTTGTTGAGATAATGGATGAGACAAAGCCTTTTCCTGCAGTGTAATCATATCAACTGGACTGGTGAAATAATGGTGATTGATGCAAAAAGTTTGTGAGAGTCGACGGGTCATTGTTAAAAGAACTTTTCTTGGTTCTTCAGTGGTAAGAATGAAGACATCAGGGGTTTCTTTTACACAGTTTGCAGAGAGATGGTCTGCCTGTATACAGGCTTGTATTTCTGCAGAGGCTAATTGTGTATATTCTTTTGAGAGTTCAAAGCAAAGATCCATAACTGTTCCAAGAATTCATATCAGTTACTTATTGTTAAATACCAGCTTTATGAGGATAGGAGTGATCAGAGTGGTTGAGATGGTGAGAAACACGGTGACCGCTAGGATTTGATGAGCCACTATGGATGTGGAGAATATGTTTTTTGATATGGCAGCGCTGACAATAATGAGCGCTAGTTCCATCCGGGGCATCATCCCGATTCCTATTTGTAGAGAGCTTTTTGTGGATAGCCCTGCCAGTTTTGATCCGATTCCGCAGCCGATGATTTTACCGAGTAGGGCGACTATGATGAGAATCAGTGCAAAAAAACCTATGGCGAGAAAGGCATTGACATCTTTTTGCACGCCCAGGTATAATCGAGCTCCTACCCATATGAAAAAGAGGGGAACAAAGAAACCATATCCTATGGTTTGGACATCATCAACGATTTTCCGTGATTTCAAGGAATGACCAATGAGAAGACCTGCAATAAACGCACCGATGATTCCACTGATACCACAGGCATCAGCAAAATAGGAGAATAATAAAAAGATGGCGAGAGCGATACTAAGAAATGCTTTGGGAAGATGTATTTTTTCACCTAAATCAAGCACATGATCAATGATTCTTAATCCGAGGTATAAAAAGATCAAAAAGAAGAGAACAACTTTTAACCCAACATATAAAATAGGATCTGCTCCGATGAAAAAAGCAAGAAGAACAACCCCGAGAACATCATCAATCACTGCTGCTCCAAGGATTGTTGATCCAACATTGGTATCAAGCATATCCATATCCAGAAGGGTTCGAACAGTTACTCCCACTGAAGTAGCGATGAGAATCAGACCAATGATGATGCTGTCCATACTAGTAAAACCAAAACTTATCCCAGCGAGATAACCGAAAAAGAGTGGGGCGATGATTCCTCCTATTGCTACATAGACTGAGGTTTTTCCCATGGATTTGAGTTGTCGAAGACTTGTTGAGAGACCACTAATGAACAATAAAAACAAGATACCTATATCAGCAAGAAAATCAAATTCTAA
The DNA here is from genome assembly GCA_046498165.1 of Thermoplasmatota archaeon. Lineage (GTDB taxonomy): Archaea > Thermoplasmatota > E2 > DHVEG-1 > DHVEG-1 > EX4572-165. Next base: position 9,630 of record JAWOBC010000144.1, on the reverse strand, counting down.
GGAGAGATAATCCAAGGCGGGAAAGGTTAAAGTTAAACCAAAAATGGTAAAAGTCTGTCCGGTGAATACCACAATGCTTATCCATCCAAGAAAGACACCAGCAAGGATTTCACCGATTACTGCTGGGAGTTGAAATCGTGAGAAAAAATACCCAAATAATCGAGCGAAAATAAGGGCAAGTGCAATAAGCAATGCGATATCATAAACCGTACTTATTCACCTTCTTTGCTTTCCTCATTTTTTTCATCGACGAGGGGATGATATTGAGTTGCCCCATAATATTTCCTGATGAGTTGATGCAAGGTGAGCTCTCCCATAATTTTTTGTTCTTTGACCACTGGGAGTCGACGTAATCGATATTTCACCATTTTCAGCAATGCATCCAATATTTTGTCATCTGGATGACAATCAATCACTTTCCGGCACATGATATCACCGGCATTCTTTGCTGTTCCATGTTTTAAGGATCGAACATCAGGCATACCAAAAACGTAGGATGGAAGATTTTTAGGTGCAAGAACCGAGAGCACATCATGTTCAGTGATAACACCAACAAGGCTCTGATCTGTTTTGCTTTTGATTACCCAGATATGGTTTCTTCCACCAAGAATTGAAAGCGCATGGTAAATATCATCATCAACAGCAATTAATGGAAGATCCCATATTCGTTTGTCCATGAGATCGCGAACGGAGAGTTCATAAAAATCTTTGATGAGTCTATTCTTTTTGGTCATAGCTATGTTAGGTGCATATTTCAAAGCAGGTATTTAACTACTACTCAAAAAAACAAAAAAATGAGGATAACAAATTGATTTATTCATCATCTTTTTCATCCTGTTTTTTTTTCAGTGTTTCATCTATTTTTTTTTGGATATCGGTTGTCCCTGCAAACCATTTGTCTTTTTTTGTTTCATCAGTTTTCTTGGTTATTTTGTCAATGGTATATCCAAGATTGTGATTTCCCTTATACCAGGTATCAGTAGTATTCTTACGTTTATCCATAGGAGGGATCTCACGTGCTGGTTTGTGTTTGATGGGAACAATTTTTTTCTCTGGTTCTTTTCTTGTGATTCTAATTTCTTCAACTTTTGAAGAGGTTCCCATTGAACGAGGTCGTGATCTATTGTTTTTAGATGGTGGAGAGGAGGAAAGAGGAATTTTTGATGGTTTTTTTTGTGCTGGTGGAGAAAGAGGAGTCGTTTTGTTTTTATTGAAAAAGGTAATATAGATTATAGCGAAAATCAAAACGATACCGGCAATAATTATCACCGTGTATGGGTGATTGAAAAGTTCATTGATTAAACCAGGTTTAGTATTCACCCAGATTGTTTCTGTTGCGTCTTTATATCCTTGTTTTTGAGCGATAAGAGTAATGGTATCTTCATTTGGCGCTTGTAACGATGCTTGGCCTTGTGGATTAGTGATAGATACAAATCCTTTTTCAATATGGTTTTGTATTCCTACTGTTGCTCCTGATATTGGTGTTCCTGTTTCATCATAAACCGTTACCGTAAACTGTTTTTCTGCTTCCACAGTGAATTGTTCGGTGTTTATATAGAGCTGTTTGCTGGTCGAAGGGGAAAAAGGAGTAATCATTATACTTGCTGTTGCATTTTGATAGCCTTGCTTTTGAGCGATGAGAAGAAAGGTTGTATTTTCTGTAACGCTTGGAGCTGTTATGGAGATTTCTCCATCTTCATCGGTAACTGGTATGCTATAGGTGTGGTTATTAAAGACGATAGTTACACCAACCAGATATGGTGATGGTGTCTCATTTGTTGCATTTATTTCATAGACACTTACTGTAAAATTCTGTTGACTGCCTACTGATGAGATAGTATCAATTGCCATCTGTTTATTTTCTTCTGATGCATCAACATTTTGAAGGGGTGATGAATTGAGCAAACAGAAAGAAAAGAAGAGTAAGAACAACAGAAAAAATGTTATTTTTTTGTTTTTCATCATCCCATCCTTTGTTTTATACCGCTATCAATATCATGTGGTTTGCAGTATATATGTTTTTTTCAAAAAAAAAATGAAAGTTTTTTCTCAGAGAATTTGATAAGTAATGTAAACAAACATTTATATATTAATATGGTAGATATTATTGTTGAGGTTGTCACGAGATGCTCTCAAAACGAAATGTCACTGTCCTTCCAGTATTATTTATACTTATTATTGGAATCATTTTACCTGCACTTCATTCATTTCCTGTACAAGCTGTGGAGGTTCAGGGAAATACCACTTTTTATTTCAAGGATGCTTTAAGCGTTGAAGGTAGTGATCCATTGGATTTCGATCCCTCTGGATTGATTGCGCTTTCAAAAACACCCCCTACGAGCACCAACATTTCATATTATCCCCCCATACCCAAAAAAATTAGTGAATGGAGAAATCTGAATAAGGAAGATTTAACCACCTGGGGCACGTATTGGTTGATGGATTTTTTGCTAGAAAGCGAAGAATTTGATGAACTGGGTGGATTTGAGGATTTATTAGGCGGATTTGAATTGCTTCTGCCAAATCCTTTGCGTATCGTGGAAGCATATGAATACACAGGTAATGAATCGATTTATCTAAATGGAGATGTCAACTTTAACCTGTTTTTTTCTTCTTTTGCACCATCTAGTTTTGATTACAATGAAAAAGATCGAGTAGAAGTATCCATTTATACCTACAATCCAGATCTTTATTTTTCAGAAAAAATCAATAGTACGAATATAACCCTCAACCCATCGTTCATCCAATCAACACAGCAAAAACAGATTGTTATTGAAAATATCAATCACTCTCTTAATCCCGGGCAGAGCCTGTTATGTGCAATTGAACTTATTCCCGGTAACAAGACAGCGACGAATCTGTTGAAATCTGAAAAACCATTTATGGATACAGTAAAAACAATGCTTATCACGGTTTTAGAAAAATTGGCAAATCGATCCAGCAATCCTACGTTTCAGCAAATCGTTGATATCTATGATATGTTTCAAAACATTTCTGCGGAAGCAAATTTCACTAGTGATGATATCGCAGAGATCCTTAACTCCGTTATCTCTACTTCCTTAGTCTATGATAGTGTAGACTACCCTTCATCGGTCACGGTTCCGTTTAGTGCTGAACCATCATCAGGTGATGATAATAGCCCCATGTACTATTTACATTCGGATGATACGATTGATACACAGAAACCCACGAGTTCAGAGGCATCCACCATTTCGTTAATTGATTCCTCTGGAACCTGGAGCACCACAGTGTTTCCACGTAATAAAATCGTGCGTAATGCATCAGCTTTTATCTATGTTTCTCATAAGGATTATCAGTTTTTAAAACCATCAATGACACTTTCGGTTTCATTGAAATATGATGATGATATTGTTGCTACAGATACTCAATCATTGGAAAAAACACTGAGTCTTTCTCCTTCAGTAAGACCCTATCAGTTCTCATTTACTATTCCAGATGAAAAAAAGGAAATCAGTTATGATCAACAACTCAGTCTAGAGGTATCTCTTGGTAACGCTTCATCTTCTAGCATAGATTTATTGCGGAGTTGCACGCTTTATTTTGATGCTGAACAATATCCCTCATCTCTTTCAGTAGATCTTTCTGAGACAAATCATATTCAGGCGAGTGCAACTGTTTCCCCTGCAAACAAAAAAATTATTGTTAATGATCAAGTCACCTACATGTTCAATGTGACCAGTGATCTTTCAGATGACATTAGCATGACCATTAAGGAAAAAACATTCTCAGCTGCAGAACAAGCCAACTGGAGTATTTCTATTAATCCAGATCAGTTTAATATCACCAATGGTGGAAAAAAACAGGTCACAGTCATCTGTGAATCAATCTATAACTCATTAAAGGCATATGAGGATGATCCACTTTCAGCTACCATTGAAATCACTGGAAAAACAGGGTATACGACCCAAAATATTTTTGCTGAGGTTTCCGAGGATGCAGTTGATTATGATTTTGAAATTATCGCTCCACCTGAAAAAGAAATAATTCATGGGGAAAGCGATAGCTATCTTTTTATTATTAGAAATAATAATACTGGGTTATGGCCGGATGGATATAACATCGATGCGGTTTCAGAACATGGGTTTAACGTTTCGATAAATCCGCTTTCTGTCCGAGATATCGCTACTGGTAATCAAACCACTATTAATGTAACCATTACTATTCCAGATGATACCGAAGTGGAAACAGACACCCTTGAATTTATCGTTCGATCTAAGGGCAGTGGTTTAACTAAAAATATTTCAGTGAATACTACTATTATTGGTGCCAATATCTTTGAAGCGATTTATGATGCCTTTAATAGTATCGCTGAAGGATTTGGTCTTGATGAAGTGTTTGGAGATTATGCTGCTCATGCGTTTGCAGCCATATTATTTATAATCATCTTTTTTATATTGATTCTAATGGTGTATATGCTGACCGCAAAATATGTGGAAGTCATTTGCATTGACCGAATCAAAGATGTTCATCCTGGTGAAACCACACAATATGAAATAATGGTGAAGAATCCCACGAAGAAGATGCAATCATATCAGATTGTTCCCACACTCTCCACCAATGGAGGAAAATGGCTTCTTTCAAATAACAGGCAAACCGTGGTTATCCCCCCAAAACAAGAAAAACAGGTGTTAATGCAAGTTACTCCATCTGATGAGGTGGAACCTGATGATTGGACAGAAATCCAGGTTACGGTAACTCCAGAGAATAAGAGAGGGTGTGAAACTATTTCTTTGATGGCCACATTGGTTGATGGAGAAGCAATTGTTGCTATTGATAATGTGTTTCATTGGCCGAAATCATTTGCGGAAAACGAAAAGGTGTCAACATCATTTCGATTACAAAATAAGGGAAGTATGAAGGCAAAACAGTTGTCTATTTCATTACAGGTCAATGGTAAGGAAAAAAATAAAGTAGAAGACATTGATATTCCCGCAGGCGGTTATGCAGATATTTCTATCCCATGGATAGCAGAAAAAGGTAAAAATGAGTTATCCATAACGGTTTCTTAAAAGTTCCTGACAAAAAAAAGATATGTCGTTGTGTTAACCATGGCAGAAGCAACAAAGAAAAAAAAGGAATTAGAGCAGCTCCGTAATGCTGAAAAAAAGTTTCAATCCTTTATTCAGCGGAGAAATGAACTAAACGATCTTGCAAAAATCCTTCGTGAAGAACGGGATATGCTGAATAATAAACATAAGGAACGAAAAGAGGAAATGAAGACCCTCAAAGATCAGCGTGATGAGTTTGTTGCAGAAATGAGGGAGCATAAAAAAATTCGTAATCAGTTACAGGCTGAGGCGAAGAAATTAATTAAGGCTCGTCGGAAGAAAAAAGGAGAGGTATATGAAAATCTTCCATTGCGAATTGAGGAATTAAAAGCGGATGTGCAGATGCTTGAGTATCGTCAGGAAACAGTCCCGATGAATCCATCTGAGGAAAATGAACTGATTGAAAAAATTCGGGAAAAAAGAACTGAATACAAAAAAGTGATGAAACAACTTGAAAAACAGCAAACCATTCAAATTGAGATTTCTGATAAGGATAATGCCATTGATGAATTATTTAAAAAAGCTGATGAGGAACATGAAAAAGTGCAGCATTTCTATGATGAAAGTCAGAAAAAACATGAAGAATATATCAAATTGGTGAAAGAGTTATCTGTTTCTATTGCTGAGGCAAATAAAAAACATGAGCAATATATTGAAACAAGAAATGAGGCACAACAAAATCATGAGAAAGCAATGGAGATGCGATCAAAGATTGTTTCAGTGAAAGAAGAACGCCGGCGACAATGGCGTGAAGCAAAACAGATGATTAAGCAGCAGAATGTTAAAGCGCGTAAAGCAGTGATGGATAAAGACAAATTAAAGGAAATAAATGAGAAAACATTGGATGCGTTGAAAAAGGGTGAAAAAATTTCACTCTAATCTTTTTATATTAATCGTTTTTTACCGTAAAATAAATCGGCATTTTTATATAGGTTTTGTTGTTTTCAGCCCTTTGTGATTACAACATGAACGATATTGGAATCGTAAGCTATGGGGGAAGCATCCCAAAGCTTCGTATTACCGCAGAAGAAATCGCCAATGTCTGGGGTAAAGATGGAAAACGAATCGCCAAAGGCCTTGGTATTTTTGAAAAATCCGTTCCTTCTATTGATCAGGATACAGCAACCATCAGCGTAGAAGCAGCGAGAGCTGCATTACGACGATGTTCTATTAATCCGCAGGATATTGGTGCAATTTATATTGGCAGTGAATCGCATCCTTATGCCGTGAAACCAACAGGTACTATCGTGGGCGAGGCTATTGAAGCCACACCTGATTTAATGGTAGCTGATTATGAGTTCGCCTGTAAAGCAGGCACTGCTGGTCTGCAGAACTGTTATTCTCATGTGAAAGCCGACCTTATCAAATATGGATTAGCGATTGGTGCTGATACCAGTCAAGCAGCCCCAGGTGACGCTTTAGAGTTCTCCGCTGCAGCAGGTGGAGCAGCATTTATTGTAGGAAGGGAAAACATCATTGCAACTATTAATCATACCTATTCTTATACTACTGATACACCTGATTTCTGGCGTCGTGCTGAACAGAAATATCCAAGACATGGCGGCCGGTTCACAGGGGAACCGGCTTATTTTAAGCATGTGACCAGTTGCACAAAAAAATTAATGGAGATTGCTGGAACAAAACCAGAAGATTATGATCATGCTGTGTTTCATCAGCCCAATGCGAAATTTCCACGGAAAGCAGCCAAAATACTAGGGTTTAGCTCTGAACAAATCAAACATGGTTTGAAAGTCCCCTATATTGGTAACACCTACTCCGGTGCATCAATGGTTGGACTTGCTGGAGTCCTTGATGTTGCACAACCAGGTGACAAAGTACTGGTCACAAGTTATGGATCCGGAGCAGGAAGCGACAGCTTTGATATAACGATCACGGATAATATTGCTCAATACCCACGGGATAAGGCCCCCTTGATTGATGATATCATCAAAGAAAAAGAATACGTATCATATGGAGTATATGCAAAATATACTGATTTATTATATTGGGAGTGATTCAAGATGAGAGATGTAGCTATTATAGGAGTCGGACTTACAAAATTTGGTGAACTCTGGGATAAATCCTTCCGGCAGCTCACCGCGGAAGCTGGATCAAAAGCAATTTTTGATTCAGGTGTCTCTGGAAATGACATTGATGCAATGTATATTGGATCGATGAGCAGCGGTCGATTTGTTGGACAGGAACATGTCGGAGCATTGGTAGCTGATGCAAGTGGTTTCTCCCACCTTCATATTCCTTCAACTCGAGTTGAAGGAGCTTGTGCTTCGAGTGGTCTTGCGTTACGACAGGGTTATTTTTCCATTGCATCAGGTTTAAATGATGTTGCTATCGTAGGCGGCATTGAAAAAATGAATGATGTTGGTGGTTCAGCAGCAACGGAGACCCTTGCAACTGCTGCTGATCAGGAATGGGAAGCTTTTTTCGGAGCGACTTTTCCAGGTTTATATGCCATGATTGCCATGCGTCATATGTATGAATATCAGACCACAAAAGAGGATTTAGCACGGGTAGCCGTAAAAAATCATGCCAACGGCATTCATAATCCCTACGCTCAATATCAAAAGGAAATCACGGTTGAACAGGCAATGAACGCAAGTCCAGTGGCCTATCCTCTGGGCTTGATGGATTGTTCACCAGTAACTGATGGGGCTGCAGCAGTAGTTCTTTGTGCCGCGGAGAAAGCAAAGGAATTCACAGATAATGTTATAAAAATCATTGGATCGGGTCAAGCATCTGATACCTTATCATTACATGGAAGACGAGATATAACAACCTTAGATGCCACGGTGCATGCAAGTAAAATGGCTTACTCACAGGCCCATATCGGCCCAAACGATATTGATGTTGCAGAGGTTCATGATTGTTTCACTATCGCTGAAATCTGTGCTATCGAGGATCTTGGTTTCGTTAAAAAAGGGGAGGGCGGTAAAGCAGTAGAAAACAATATTACCCCTAGAGATGGTTCTATTCCAGTAAACACGAGTGGAGGGTTGAAATCCAAAGGTCATCCCGTGGGTGCTACCGGTGTTGCTCAAATCATTGAAATAACTGAGCAATTACTAGGAAAGGCTGGAAAAAGACAGGTGAATGATGCTCGTATTGGTCTCAGCCATAATGTCGGTGGCTCTGGAGCTACCTGCGTTGTTCATATCATGGAGGCGATGTAAACATGCCTGAAGGTGTTCCTAGATTTTGGAGAGAGATTCAACAACGTTATAATTTGAAAGCAAAGAAATGTGAGTTATGTGAACGGGTGTATTTTCCACCTCGTGAGGCTTGTCCTTATTGCCGTCGGAAGAGTATGGACAAAATGAAGGATATTAAGCTCAGTGGCAGAGGAGAAGTGTTGACCTATACGATTATTCATGTTGGCCCTGAGGCATTTGAAGAACAAGTGCCATATCCTATTGCTATCATCCAACTTGAGGAAGGTCCGAAGGTGACTGCTCAAATCGTTGATTGTAACATTGAGGATGTTCATATTGGAATGAAGGTGAAAAGCACGTTTCGAAAGATTCAGCAGGATGGAAGCACCGGCGCTATTTATTATGGATATAAATTTAAAAAGGTGGAAGAATAAATGGAAACTAAGGATGCGCTCGCTGAAAAAATCGCTGGTGAAATTACGTTGAGTCCAAAACCTGGATTAACGATGAGGAAATGGCGGAATATTTTTTCTATTAGCCAAACCGATTTAGCCAAATTTTTAAATCTTTCACCGAGTGTGATCAGTGATTATGAATCAGGTCGGCGGAAATCCCCTGGCATTCGCACCGTGAAAAAAGTGATTGATGCCTTTATTAGCATTGATAATAAACGAGGTGGATCGGTTATTCATCAATATGATCCTATTGTGAAAACCCATGATGGTATCATTGAAATCCAGGAATATCCCTATGCGATACAGGCTGAAAAATTCATAAAGGCTATTGAGGGAAATATTGTTTCAAGGAGCAAGAGAGGGTTGAAAAAGAAAGTGAAGGGTTTTACATTGGTTGATAGCATTAAAACCATTGAAAATATTACACCAGTGAATTATGCTCATTTGTATGGGTGGAGTCCAGATGGCCGAACAGAGCCTGCGGATTGCGAAAGTCCTCGATCCCGCAGTGATCTCGAGGCAGCTGGAAGGAGCTCTTTTCGGCAGATAAGCATGGCCGTATCGTCGCCGATTTGTCCGGGAACAGATCATACGGAAAAGCCGCCAGCATCACGGACCGGTTTTTCGGACTCCATTCCCTTCAGCACGTCGGCAACGCTGTCTTGCATCGGATAGTCCTCGTGATCCGCTATCAGAAGAATTTCCAGACGTCAGGTTACAGTACCGTCGCGCGAGGCGTCCATGAAGGTGCCGAGCTTGTCCTGCTTTTCGCGCAAAAGTGAACGGGGACCTTGGCACCAGTGGTGCCGCGTAAACCCCGTGAACGCGACGGTGTCCCATTAAGCCTCAGCCTTGTTCTCTTGGGCGAAGATAGTCTTGAGCATCGCCGCCAAGGCCGTGCGCTTATGCTGTTCGCGGGTGAATTCGGTCCAGGCCATC